>JACRLR010000033.1 GCA_016219645.1 Nitrospirota bacterium | reverse complement strand
CTGGAGCATGTTCAACCATCGAGGGAGGCGGGAATTGTCCTTGCCTTTTTCCTTGAGGATCAGATGAGCGATTTGGTCAGGATTCAGTTCTTCTCCTTTCGCGAAGGGGCCGGACGGGCTTCGGCGGATTTTCTTGATGAGAGGGGCTAAATGTTCTCGGATGATGATCTGGCCCAGCCGCTCATGCGTGAGGCCATGGGCATGGAGAAAATTGTCGTCGAAGAAATGGCAAAACGGCCCGTGCCCGATGTCGTGGACCAAGGCCGTGACACGGAGGAACTCTTCGACGAAATTGGGAGAGGGCAGATCCTTCACGACCTTCTTGAGAAACGGGTACAGGTGTCGAGCAAACCGTCCTGCGACGTGCATCGTTCCGAGTGAATGCACGAACCGGGTATGTTCCGCGGAGGGATAGACCCAGCGAGCACTCTGTAGCTGGTAGATGTATCGCAGCCGCTGGACCCAGGGGGAGTCGATCAGGTCTTTCTCGGTGTGCTCATGTGGATCAGGATGAGCATAGGGAACGGTGAAGGTGACGTACTTGTGGATGGGGTCAGCGATGAGCGCCGAGCCATCATAGGGAGCGTTCGGTCGGTCTGCTGATTCCATAGTCAGTGGGTATCTTAGCCCACTTGGTCAGAGGGCGGCAACGGTTCGGTCGTGGGACTGGAAGGCGCGGAGCGATGTTTTTGGAAAAACAAGTAGGCGGCAGGATAGGACAAGAGGGCTCCGAGCACACTGAGGACAAGTCCTCCGAGCACGAAGGGAGCAGCGTAGGGAAGGACTTGTTGGTAGATGCCGCTGAAACTCATATCCTGCCAGTCGAAGCTCGGTTGATCCGTACGTCCGAGCAAGAGGGCGCCGGTCCAGTAGGTTGCGCCTAGGATCGGAATGACGGTCCATGGATTATTGACCAAGGCACCGGCGAGCAAGGCCAAGAAGTTGAGACCGAATAGCCAGGCGCACAGTACTACCATCGCCGTGTGCAGACCATAGGCGGGGGAGAACGCGATGAAGACGCCCAGCGCAAAGGCCAACGCGGTGCGTTGCGGTGACTCCTGTAAATGGAGGACTTGACGCAAGAGTGCCCGAAATGATCGGCTCCGTTGAGCAGAGGGCTGGTGACTGCTGTTGGCCATCAACGGAAATGCTCGTAACTTGTGACCGGCAGAGGTTGCGTCCGACCATCAGTCATCATCTGAATTCCGAACCGCTGCGGGCGAATCGTTCCGATAGGGGTTATGCGATAGCCGCGTGTTCGCGCTTGCCGCTCAACCTTCTTGCCGTTGCGTGGCGACGTGGTGAAGAGCAACTCATAGTCTTCGCCTCCAGTGAGTGCGAGTCGAATCGGCGACACTCCGATCGCCCGGGCATAGGCTCGGCAGGCCGGTGAGATCGGAATCTTGTCGAGTCCCACCTCTGCCCCGACTCGACTTGCTTCACACAGATGCCGAAGATCTCCGGAGAGGCCGTCGGACAGATCGATGGCAGCGGAGGCAAGTCGTTTCTCGTTGAGCCACTGGCCTTCGGCGACCCTCGCCGTAGGGCGGAAATGGCGGCGGAGAAGAAACGCTTGATGAGAGCGAGAGAGCTCGGACTTCCTTTTTCTTGAGGGGCCTGAGCCTGTGTTCCCCATCAAGAGCGTAAGGCCTGCGAGGGAGTCTCCTAGCGTGCCTGAAACGTAAATGTGATCTCCTACGTTGGCACCGTGTCGAAACAGTGCATGGCGGCTGCTTGTCGCGCCGACCAGGGTGATGCTGAGAAAGAGTCCCGCCTTGGATGCCGAGGTATCCCCACCGACGAGTGTCACGTCATACAGGCGGCAAGCCTTCATCAAGCCGGTGTAGAGCTCGTGGACGTCCGACCGTTTCCATGTTTTTGGGATGGCGAGCGAGATGAG
>JACRLR010000032.1 GCA_016219645.1 Nitrospirota bacterium | reverse complement strand
TTTGTGACCCTGGGCTGGTGCGGGTTGTTCGGCGGGACCGGCGGCGTGGCGGCGCAGATTGTCTGCCGCATGTCGAACCTGTGTGATGTGGTCTGGAACAACGAGGACAAGAAGGTCTTGCACGTCCTCCCCTACTAAGGGACAGTCGGCGGGGGTGCGTCGGCCCCGTGCTCCGGATACCGGAGTGCGGGGCCGGCTATAAATTAGAGGGGTAAGGTTCAAAGGGTTGTTAGATGACAGCTCTTTCTCATCTTCGCTATCCGTAAGCGGAGGATTTGTGTTATTTCAAGCAGAGGCATGAGTGCGAAGGAAGGGAGGATGTACCATGAGCAAGTTAAAACTGAGACCGACTTTCAAGAGTGATGCGCAGGAAGCCGCCTTCTGGGCGTCGCATGACTCAACGGCATATCTCGATGATTCGAAAAGCCGCAGGAGGATCTTCCCGCGGTTCAAACCGTTGGCGGAGATGATTTCACTCCGGCTGCCAAAATCTTTACTGGATCAACTCAAGGCGTTGACCAACAAGCACGATGTTCCCTATCAGAAGCTCCTAAAACGTTTTCTGCTTGAACGAGTGCAGATGGAGCTGCATCTCAAGACTGCCAAGGCATCATAGCGGGCAGGATAGCTCCACATGAACACTGGACAGATGAAGACATTGGGGCGAAAGCAGCCTGGTCGGAGAACTATTATTGCCGTCACCATAGGCCTATTGATGCTTGGTGTGATTGGCGCGATTCAATATGCCGGGAAGAACAATGGTGAAGCCGTTGATCGTGGCAAAATGCTCGGCGAGGCTGTGTATGCAGTCGACAGTAATACGGTTCGCTGCGAGCCAGGAACCAAACCAGGCATTGCAGGCACCAGCAATGATGAGCAGACATCGGCTGGCATTCGCTATATGGTCAAAACGCCGGTGAATTATAATTCAACGATCGCCCACCCGTTACTCATGGTCTTTGCGCCGGCGTGAACGAGTCGTTATGAGTCGGAAACGTTCATGTCTCTCACACAAGAAGCGACGGCGGCGGGCTTTATTGTGGCCTACGCAGATAACCGCAGGTTGTCTCCCAAAGCGATTGAAGAACTTGCTGAAATACCGGGACTGATTGAAGAGAAATGGTGCATCGAGAAGAAGCGGATTTTCCTCACCGGTCACTCCGATGGCGGGACTGTTGCCATGGGCATAGCCTTTCTCAAAGGCACCAGACATATCCCGGCGGCGATCGCTCCCAGTGCGATGGGCATCAGGGGCGAAAACTTGAAAGACCAGAGTTGTCCTAACCCGATTCCCGTCCTGCTCATGCACAGTAGACAAGACAGCCTTTTCCCTGGTTATGGGAAAGAGGCAATACAATGGTGGGCCGCCTGTAATGGTTGCGAGACGGCAACCCTGGTGCAAGAGACGAATGGCTGCGTCACGTATAGAGGTTGTAAGAAGAATGTCACAACCAGCTATTGCGAAGGCACGGGGACGCACCGCGAATGGCCGGGCAAAAATAAGGCGATCATTGATTTTTTCAGAAGTTCTCAAGATCTCCGTTGAGATTTTCTGAACGCTCCAGTACGTTTATGCTCTTGCCAGCCCCAAATTCTTTGACAGATGATTTCTTTGGCTCGTGCGCATGATCTCGGACAGATGGGAGGGAGCGGCCAGGTGCCCTTCTTGCTCGCAGAACAGAAGAGGGGGATGGAGCCTGATGATCTCCTATGCTCGCGCAACGCGCGGTCGAAGACTCCCCTCGTTGGACGCGCACAGTGGAAGATCGGCTTGGTTGTTCCTTAGAACCTATCTCAAAATCAGTTTCTTGATGAACGTACAGTCATCTGGTCGGCGGCGCAGTCCAACCTGGAAGTCCAAAACTCCCATTTTGCTGGGAATTTGAATGTCAGGATCCTGAGTTTCATATGGGTCTCATCGATCACGATGCAGCTCAATCGATTTTGAGATAGGTTCTAATTTTCTGGTCAGTGCTGATTCCGGTCAATGATAAGAAGAGCTTCGTACTCGCTGGGTAGATTCTGAAGCGATGCCCACCACGGTGGAGGTTCGCTTGGGTGAGGCGGACTCCATTCCTTCGTTTCCTCACTTGAAACTGGCGTAAAACGTGTTTTCACTCGGAGATTGCTTGCGTTGAAGTCTGCTCCTCTGAGGTCAGGACACTTCGGACGAATTTCCTTAATCATGCCTACAACGTCGTCTGGCGGATTACACCGATCAACGTAAATTTTTCCACGAACTACGTTTGTTATGACCAGTGCTGCAATGGGGTTTGGGGTGGCACACCCAACCCATCGACAGGTTGAAACTGTGTCAACCAATCGACTGACCAGTCGCGTCGCGACTTTCTTTCTTCTGTGATCGGGAAGTACGGCGAGTGAGTCTATCCAACCGACGACCCCTTGAGTTGCACGGAGGATTCTCGCATAGAGATAGCCGACATCTCCCTCAGTCTGATGATGGGCTACAAATAGGTGATCCGTACTTTCAAGCCGCTCCCTTGTTGTCTTAGGCCCGAGCCGATAGGGCCTCCCTTGAGGATTCGTTCCAAAGCTATTGCTGAAAACGTGTGAAACTGCGTTCACCAAGCTCGGCGTGGCTGCGGCCTCTTCCCCCTTGTAGCTGTGGAATTCGTACTCATCTTGCTTCGACAGCATAAACTCAGCACCTCATAAGAATCCTGAACGTCATTACAGAGTGATGTGAGGGGAAGGAATGGCTATCGTTTGATGACAACTAGGGCTTCGAACGCATTAGGCAAATGCTCTATGAAGGTCCACCACTTCGGCGCCTCCATCGTTTGCCGAGGAGCCCATTGTCTCTCATCAGAGCGGGACAAGGGGCTAAAGCCCGTCTTGATCAGTAAGTTTTCTTTGTCGAGGGCACAACCGCGGAGATCGAAACAGTTATCCTGTATTTCTTTAAGCATCTGATACACGGAGAACGGTGGGAAGCAACGACCGATGTAAAGATTTCCAGGCACACATCTTGTTATCACATGACCTGCAATGGGATTCGGAGTCGCGAATCCCACAAAAGGGGCTGCCTTTGTGGCCGAGACAAAGCTCTTCACCAAAGTAGTGGCGATTCCCTGCCGACGGTATAGGGGAAGTACAGCCATTGATTCTATCCATGCAACTCTGCCGGCTGATGAAGAGATCTCTTTTCCAAATAAATATCCCACTCCGGAACGTGTATCCCCAGCGATGAATAGATAGTCCGTGCTCAAGAGCCGTTCACTTACCGATTTAGGCCCTAGACGATAGGGTTTCCCATCCGGCCTGAAACCGAAGCTCTCGTTGAAAATGTTCGAGACGAGTTTGACAGCATTAGTATCAGAAGCTGCAGCAAACCCGGACAACTTCGAGATGGTATGAGCGGTCAGCGCCGAGTTGTCAGTGTGAGGGAGTTCAGATAGATCACACGAACACGTGGCTGCTTGAGGCGCTGGCTCACAGTCTCCTGGAGCCAGAGCATTGTGTGGCTGGAATAATGTGGTCTGATGCGAAGGATCCATGACCTGACTGTTGCGATGTACTACTGACCGGTAGGATGTACTCTTGTAGGTAAATTAGAGATCTCTGTCAAGCATCGTACTGGTAAAGTTTGGCTGGCGCTATGTTGCATCATTGCCATCCTTGTCATTTCCAATAATGTATCTGCCAGTGTTGGTCATTCTGTAAATAAGGTTAAAGTTAGTCGTTTGGCCCCGATCAAAGGCGTCCCGATATTCAATTCTCCCATGAATATAAATAGCTGCTTTCCGGTTATCTATGGCCGTCTTCTGCTCAGACGTTGGAATTTTCATTGTTGGGAACAAGGAGGAGTCGATGCCAGGCCCGAACGTAGATTTCGATTTTTCTGTGAGAGGTACCAATGGCAGTGGCGCATTGCGCGGCAGATCCATGATGGTACATTGTGCTCCAGAAAGAACATCATAGGCGGGAGTTTGGCCAGCATTTTTGAAATGAACCTGAAATCCAATAATGTTGGAACCTTCATTTCTTTCGACCAGTTCTCCACCAGTAATAGAGATGTACGCTCGCAACTGCCTTTTGGCAGTGTCTTCGGCTCCCATGACCAGTTTTTTAGTCGCTCTATATAGCAGATAAGTAGCAATGAAAAGGCAAAGAGTGAACAGCGCAAGCAGGATTTCTGGGATGTGATCCCACCACCAGTCCGCCGATTCGCTTATCTTATTCTTCGCGTTATAGTTGGCTGGTTTCTCATCATTCGGGGCGGGCAGTAACTTGATAACAAGAGGCGCTTCTTCGGTGCCGCGTTGGTCGGGAGCTGGCTTCTCTTGTGTGTTGGAGTTATGTTGATTTGGTTTATCAGTAGGTACGACTGGAGTTGGTGTATTCCCATATGACCATAGGGGGCTACTTAGGAGAATCCAACACACCAATAATGTCTTCGATGCTCCATACATGATCTGCAACCCCCGCTTGCATGGCTGGTGTGACGCGGAGAGCTTGATGGATTCGAGCGAAATTGTAAATCATGAAATAGGTTCTGGATCTTTTTGGAATGTGCATTGGTCAATCGAGTAAACAGACGTATATCCATACGGATATCTAAATTCATCCGCTCAACATAGCGGTAGAGATATGGTCTTTGTCAGGGTTCCCAGTAATTCGATGTGTCTTAGTTCCGCAGCATTGAGCGGGGCTATAACGGGTCGCACCTTCCGAGAGGATAGTGCTCCCCTGAAATCAACCCAGGTGGCTTGGATTTCAGGGAGCACTACAGACGTGGGATAGGGAATTTAAGATTGGCGCAGCCACTTGTTATCATTACTCTCTCGAAACCCCATCTGGTGAGATCCAACTGTTGAGTATGCCGCAACTTACCTGCGCAGCATAGCGAGGTAGTCCCAGTAGTCAGTTGCGGGCGAGCCTAATGAAAAGTCCGTACACTTATCTATCACATTCGCTAGTGCCACCCATCGCCCAACCACTTACATGTTCAGCCCTAGACGATCCCCTCAAAATACCCATCGATTTCCTTGAACCGCGAATGCTTTCTTGTCAGATACATGCTTTCATCAACTCCATCATAGAGCACATGGTAGAGTTTGACGCAGGGTAGTCCAGTAAAACGAAAGTAAAAGGAGGGGTTCTTACTACGCATCGATTTATGGATGGTCCGGTTAGGCAATCCTAGGTCGACCAGGTGCTGCACAAGCAACTCAATGAACTCTTTTGAACCACTTACATAACTGGCGCAAGGCTTACGCCTATCGTCCCCCTCCCAATAGACCGAGCCATCACCGTCCCAGCAGCCTCGGATAAAATGCCCGACTAACTCAAATGGGATTTCCGGAAACTTTAATGTGAGACTTTTGTTCTCCGTGAGACCGAGAGCTTGGAGATCTCTGTAAATGTCTAGACTGTCTATGAGCATCGTATGAATCGCTCCAGCGATCCCACGAGCAGCGCGATAACGTATTGATGCATCACTTCCCATGAGTGCCCGCACTTTCTCCAATAATTCTGGCTCCTTCTGACTAATGGTTACGCGGAACTTGACCGAACCAATTGGTTTAACGAGACAGCCATCTGTATAGATGACACCAAGGACGTACGCCATAGCAGGGGTCCATGTCTTGAAGAAAGACTCATTGACATGCCGCTTTTCATGACTGATTGTCTTGCCAGGGGAATAAACGTTGGAATTGTAAGAAATTTTCCCCTGGTTCAAGGCAAGAGCCCTTGCTTCGCTCTTTGTCCTGACGGTAAGAGCGTACTGCTTTAAAAGTTTATAGATGTATTGACGGGTGCAGTTGTATTGGCGTGCTATATCGATGAGTGATAGGCCAGAGTTGTACTTTTTCTCCAGATCTTCCTTCTTTATGGGAACGGCTAAAGGCCTTCCTCTTTTCCGTGTGATGTGTATTTTAGCCCGTGTCTCTGAGACAGTGTCGTAACACGACGCACAAAGTCCTCTGGCTTTATGTTTATGCTCTGTTGTTCCGCAGGAGTTACATTTCTCGTGGCCTCTTGCCCAGCTGCTCATGACTGCCTCACTTCAAGGTCACCCCCAACTAAGACGATATACTAGTCGATTCTTGATTGCGCGCGTCGAACGATATAAACGATCCTTCCAAGCTTGCTTGCTATCTCTTCAGGGATGGGGCTGATTGATCTTCCCCTGCGTGCGTCCATTCCTATTCTTATCTTCATGTCAATGCCCAGCCTAGCAAGGGCGTGAGGAGTTTTGACTGCGGCCGTCGAGCGAGGCCCTTCCAATTCCTCAATTTTTCCAGAGGGGGCAGGCAAACCGTCCTTCACTGCGCGCATCGAGCGACCACCGCTTTATCGTGGGGGCTCTGCGAGCAAGAAGGATGGTTGCCTGCCCCCTCGCATCCTTCTGAAGCCGCGGCGTTGCGCGAGCACAGGAGTGCATCAGGCTCCAACCCCGCTTCTGTTCTGCGAGCAAGAAGGGCACCTGGCCGCTCCCTCTCCAATTCAGGACATTGATTGGTAAAGGAGGATCAGTTGGTGAATAGGCGCTAGCCGGGAGGCCAGCCCATGTGGCGCCCGCCCAGGACATGGAGGTGAAGATGAAACACACTCTGGCCACCATCGACACCGGTATTGACGACGAAGCGATAGCCTGTATCGGCAATCCCCTTCTTTTTTGCGACCGCATTAGCAGCCAGCAGCAAACGCCCGAGCAGCATGACGTCCGCATCCTGGAGCTCGGCAATCGAGGTGAAATGTGTTCGAGGGATAACGAGGGAATGTACCGGCGCCTGGGGATTGATATCGTCGAACGCCACCACCAGCTCGTCTTCATAGATGAGCGCTGCTGGAATAGTCCGCGAAACGATTTTGCAAAAAAGACAGTCGCTCATTTGGTGGCTTCTTTCCTCAAGCCTGACTTCCCGAAGCGGGTCGCCAACTCCTGATAAATCTCCTGCGGCGTGATCCCGTAGTATCCCAACGCCACCATGGTATGGAACAACAGATCCGCCGTTTCATAGACAATTTCCTCCTTCTTTCCACCCTTCCCGGCAATCGCGACTTCGCCTGCTTCCTCGACGACCTTCTTGAGAATTCGATCGACACCGCCTTCCAAGAGCTTTGAGGTATAAGACTCGCTCGACGGCTGACGCTTCCGCTCTTGGATCATCTGGGAAAGGCGTTCAAGAATTCCGCCCCATGACTCGGACGTCTTCGTCCCCGACTGGCCTAGACGAGAAAAGAAGCAGGCCCGTTCTCCTGTGTGGCAGGTCGGGCCGACCGGCTCGACCTTCACGAGAAGGGCATCCCCGTCGCAATCGAGAAACAGATCTTTGAGCTGCAGCCTGTGGCCGGACGTCTCACCCTTTTCCCAGAGCATCTGGCGCGACCTGCTCCAGAAGTGCACGGACTTGGTTTCGACCGTTTTCTGTAGAGCCTCTTGATTCATGAAGGCCACCATCAGCACCGTGCCATCCCGCCAATCCTGCACGACTGCCGGAATCAGTCCCTGCTCATCGAATTTCACTTGCCCAACATCCATTATCGAACTGCCACTCCCTTCTGACGAAGATAGATCTTCGCCTCCGGAATCGTGTGGGTCCGGAAGTGGAAAATAGATGCAGCCAACACGGCATCGGCCTTACCCCTGACAAATCCGTCATAGAGGTGGTCCAAATTCCCGACACCGCCCGATGCAATCACCGGAATCGACACAGCTTCTGACACGGCGGCAGTCAACGCAAGGTCATAACCCTGCTGTTGCCCATCTTGATCCATGCTCGTGAGCAAGATCTCACCTGCGCCATACTGCGCCATTGCTTTTGCCCATTCGACGACGTCGAGACCGGTCGACTTGCGGCCGCCATGGGTGAACACTTCCCATCCTGCCGCCGGCGCAGCGCGATGTTTGGCGTCGATCGCCACGACGATACATTGCGTTCCGAAGCGCTCCGCCGCTTCCTTCACAAATTCAGGCCGTTCGACTGCCGCCGTATTGATGCTCACCTTGTCCGCGCCAGCCTGCAACAGCGCCCGGATGTCCTCAAGCGTTCTGACTCCTCCGCCGACAGTCAGCGGCATAAACACCCGCGCTGCCGTCTGCTCGACCACACCGATGATCGTCTTTCGATTTTCATGGGATGCCGTAATATCCAGGAAGCAGAGCTCATCGGCTCCTTCACGATCGTAGACCGTTGCCACTTCGACCGGATCTCCTGCGTCGCGCAAATTGACAAAGCTCACGCCTTTCACAACACGACCGTCTTTGACATCGAGGCAGGGAATGATGCGTTTGGTCAACATTCGTAAACCGTGAGGGGTGAGGCGTAAGGCGTGAGGTGAGTGGTTCTGATCCTCATGCGCTTCACCCCTAACCCCTTACGCCTCACGAAGGGCCGCAAGTGCGGCCCGATACTCAAGCTTGCCGTCGTAGAGCGCCTTGCCTACGATTGCGCCTTCGACACGTGGTCCCAACGACTGCACGGCCCGCAAGTCTTCGACGCGCGAAATCCCGCCTGACGCGATCACGGGGAAAGACGATAACTCGACCACCTCCCGCAACGCTGCTAGATTCGGACCGCCCAACATCCCGTCACGAGCAATGTCCGTATAGATCACGGCACCCAACGCATGGCCTTCCAGCTCCTTGAGTAGATCCGTCGCCTTCGTCTCTGTGACCGCCGTCCAACCTCGCACCGCCGCTTTCCCGTCCCTCGCATCCAACCCCAGCAGAATTTGACGAGGATATTCCACACAGGCCTTCTCCAACAACGATCGATCGGCCAATGCCGCAGTACCGAGCACCACCCTGGTCACGCCCGCGCCGAGATAGCGACGTACCGTCTCAATCGACCTGATGCCTCCGCCCACTTGCACCTTTGCCGTCACAGTACGAACGATCGCTTCGATCTGAGGAAGATTGCGCGGCTGCCCGTCCACAGCGCCATTCAGGTCCACCACATGGATCAGCGACGCACCAGCTTGTTGCCATTGCCTCGCGACAGCCGGCACGTCGTCGGAATAGACCGTCTCGGCTGCCATATCGCCCTGACGTAACCGGACGCAGCGGCCGTCTTTCAGATCGATCGCGGGAATAACGAGCATCAGCGCTACCGCTCCTCTGCCTTTCCAAACGGGAACTCGAGGAGCATCTGTTCAACCCCATAGGCTGCCAGTTCCTCCGCTGTGACAAACATGCCCCACCGATCGAGAAATCCCCTCATGTCTTCAATCATCGGCCGCTGACGCTCGTAGTAGTTGCCGATCCATAGTACCTGTCCATCGGCCGCGATAAGCTTCGCTTCAAAACCCACCGTTGCCGGGGGGCTTGCGCCAAAGCGACCACCGACTCGTTCCTGGTACACCCGCACTTGGCCGATCAGCGAAGCGTCTGCCTTGAGCTGTCTTGCCACCACCACCGCCATTGATTCATCGGACGGAGGTCGAGCCGTCGCCTGAGACGCGAGCACTTTGGCTGCTTCACTCGGTACCAAGACCGTCATACCCTGCCTGATCCTCAACCGGCTCCACAGTAACTGTGTAACTGTCTCACCTGCGCTAGGCGGTACAATGACTGTCTGCCGAACGGACTGTTCGGTATTCGGCGGAACCACGATCCCCGTATCATTCCGGCGAACCTCTGTTGGCACCGAGAAGGTCGGATCGACGATATCCCTCACCTGGGGCGTGGCGAGAGTCGTGAACGGAACCAGGGCGATGGTTCTGATCTGATAGCGCGGCAATTCTGCGGACGATTTCGTCGTCACTTTCGATCCGCTGCAGCCGACTACGGTTAGCACAAGGAACATCAACGTGAGCACGTGAGGCGTCAGTTGAAACGGGATGATTCGTTGGTGTCGCATTCGAATGACTGCACCCCTCACGCCTAACCCCTGACCGCTACACATGCCAGGATCCAAAATTTTTCATCAACCGTAACCCGACGGACTGACTCTTCTCTGGATGGAACTGGCAGGCCACCACATTGTCCCGCCAGATCGCCGACACAAATGTCGCTCCATAGTCTGTCATGGTTGTCACAACAGCTTTGTCAGAAGGATCGACGTAGAACGAATGCACAAAATACCAGAACGACCCGTTAGGAATCCCTTCGAATAGAGGGCAGGGCCGTTCAAGCGTGACGTTATTCCAACCCATGTGCGGTACTTTCAGCCCCTGATCGACAGGAAATCGTCTGACCTTGCCTTGTATGATACCGAGCCCCTTGTGGGTCCCAAATTCCTCACTTTCTTCAAACAACAATTGGAGTCCCAGGCAGATTCCCAGAAAAGGTTTTCCTGATTGAATCGCCGCGCGAATCGGTTCCGCTAGCCCATACTGCTCGACATTAGCCATGCAATCCCCAAAAGCCCCGACACCAGGCAGGACAACATGGCTCGCATTTCCGATCATGCGTGGATCACGCGTGACTATCGCCTGGTGCCCCACTGCCTCAAAGGCCTTGGAGACACTACGGAGATTGCCCATGCCGTAATCGATGATCGCAATCATGTCACTTTCTTGCAGGATGCTGAAAAAGTCGCCCTTCTCACCCGCCCAACCCAGGCGCGCCGAGACGCGCCTTTTCCCAGGCATCGTTCTCGGCTCATCGAAATCCTCAACGTACCCCAGAGGGTACGCCTCCGGTTTCGACTTGCCTGCGGCCTTGCTGAACGGCCTTTTTGAGCATCCTGCGGGATGTCAGGGGGAAGAATCCTAATTCCTCTCACACCCTTGCTCCTAGTTTAGCTATGAGGTCGTAACAATACCGCAACCAGAATGATCCTGCCACTAGCAAACAACATAACCAGCCACCGCAAATAATCCACCAGACCGTAATAAAGAATCAGTGCCCGAAGATTGACAGGGCCAGACTGAACCAGTAGCCTGATCCGACACGAAGGACGGTGCCCGACATGGACGATCAGACGTTGATCAAACACATCAGAATGTCTATACCCGACCTCATCGCCCTGTACCGCTTCGGCTCGCAAGCAAAGGGAACCGCTCACCCCGGCAGCGATGTGGACCTTGCCGTGCTCGCGCGCGACCCGATTCCCGCGTTGCGTCGATTTGAGATCTCTCAGGAGTTGGCCACACAACTCCACCGCGATGTCGATCTAGTTGACCTACGCACGGCATCAACAGTGATGAGGATACAGGTCATCTCGACCGGAAGCTGTCTCGATACACCGGACGAGCCGGCCCACCGAACATTCGAGATGTACGCCTATGCAGACTATGCTCGGCTCAACGAGGAACGGCGAGAAATTGTGAAAGGCATTACCCAGCGCGGGCTGATCTATGGCTGACGATGTTGTCCTCAACAAAGCAGCCACCATCGAACGATGCCTACTGCGCGTGCTCGAAGAATATGCGGGGAACAAACAGAATCTGGTGGCGAACCAGACGAAGCAAGACGCGATCGTCCTCAACCTTCAACGTGCCTGCGAAACAGCCATTGACCTCGCCATGTATGTCATCAGCCAGCGGAAGCTCGGCGTGCCGCAGGACAGCCGAGATGCATTTACGTTGTTACAAACTGCAGGCATTCTCCCAGCCGATCTGGCAACCCGGATGCAACGAATGGTCGGCTTCCGTAACGTGGCTGTGCACGAATACACCCGCCTAAATCTGGACGTGGTCCATGCCATCATTACCAAACAATTGGACGACTTCCGTACATTCTCTTCGACGATCGTGAAGGCGTGCGCCTAACGCGGTCGGATGTGTGATTGCAAGATCTGATGTGGCCCAATTGGTCTCCAGCTGCGTGCGTCCAACGAGGGCCTTCGGAGGCCGCGCGTTGCGCGAGCAAAGGAGACTAACGGGTTACCCATTCCCTCCTACACCGGGCGGGGTGCGAGGACGGTTGGGCTGATTGGTGACAGGACCCGCGACAGGCTACAACAGCCCCTTCGTCGACAGCACCTTCCCTGCCAGCCGCTCTTCCAACATCGTCGCCTGATCGAGCGCCTTAGCTAGCGCTTTGAAGATAGCTTCCATGATGTGGTGCGGATTGCGGCCATACATGAGGTTTACGTGGAGATTCAAACCGCCGTGGGTGACGAAGGCCTGGAAGAAATCCTCAAACAAGCCTAAATCGAAGGCTTTGATCTTCCGATCCGGCAATGCCACGTTGTAGACGAGATAGGGCCGACCGCTAAGGTCGACCGTCACCTGAGCCAGCGTTTCATCCAGCGGGGCTGAAGCAAATCCAAACCGCTTGATCCCCGCCTTCTCCCCCAAGGCCTGATGCAAGGCTTTGCCCATGACTATGCCGACATCTTCTACCGTGTGATGCTCGTCGATGTCGATATCGCCCTTGGCTTGGACGGTCAAGTCGAAGAAACCGTGCTTGGACAACAACTCCAGCATGTGATCGAAGAATCGAATCCCTGTGTCGATCTTTCCCTGCCCATTGCCATCCAGCGTCCATTCGACAGAGATATCCGTTTCTTTCGTGGCTCGATGAATTGACGATTGTCGAGGGGCACAGCCATTTTTCTTCACGAGAACCTGCTCTGGGCCGACTTGGCATGGGCGTCGAACCCTTCGATATGGGCTAGCCGAACGAGATGATCTTTTACCCGACTCAACTCCTGACGCGTATAGTGCACGATGTTGCTCACCTTGATGTAATCGTGTACGGACAGGGCCGAAAAAAAGCGGGCCGTCCCACCGGTCGGCAAGACATGATTCGGACCAGCGATATAATCCGCGACCGATGGGGGAGTATACCGCCCCAGGAAGAGCGCCCCCGCATGACGGATTTTCTCCAAATATTCAAAGGGCTCATCGACCGAGAGGGTCAAATGTTCAGGGGCAATTTCGTTCGCGATCTGGATCGCTTCATCCATCGTAGCGACCACGAAGGCCACCGAATGACGCGCGATGGACTTGGCCGCGATTTTCTCCCGTTGCAGCCCCTTCAACTGGCTCTCGATCAGTCGCACCACGTCCTTTGCCAACTGGGCTGATGTGGTCACGAGATAGACCTGTGCATCTTCATCGTGTTCTGCTTCGCACAGGAGATCTGCCGCAACATGTGACGGCTTGGCTTCACCATCCGCAACAACGAGCAGTTCGCTCGGACCTGCCACCATGTCGAGTCCTACTGCACCGTACAGAAGCCGTTTGGCCGTCGCCACATAGATATTGCCGGGGCCCACGATTTTGTCAACGCGCTGGATCGTCTTTGTCCCGTAGGCCATCGCGCCGATGGCTTGCACACCTCCGACGCGATAGATCTCCGTGACTCCGGCAATGTCGGCTGCGACCAGCAAATAGGGATTGATCGGCCCTTTTTGAGGCGGGGTACACATCACTATACGGGACACGCCCGCGACCTTGGCTGGAATGGCACACATCAAGACTGAGGAGGGATAGACGGCCTTGCCCCCCGGCACGTAGACCCCGACCGCATCGACCGGTGTGACCACCTGGCCCAGCGTGGCCTCGTGGTCCTGATACATCCAGGTCTTGATGCGCTGACGTTCATGGAATGATGTGATCCGCTGGGCTGCGAACCGGAGTGCATCCCCCTCGTCTTTCCGGATGTGGAAATAGGCCTCTTTAATCTCTTCCGGGGTGACGCGCAGCTCAGAGTCTTTCATAGAGACGCGGTCGAATTGTTTTGTATAGCGGAGGACCGCTTTATCACCGCCCCGTTCCACTGCTTGCAGGATCGACTTGACCGTTTTCTCGACGGCAGCCCCCTGCACGCGGGCACGCGAAGTCACCTTCTTGAGTGTGGGAGAGAACGCTCGCTCGGTGGAGGCTACAATTTTCATTTGAGTGCCCGCCTAACCTTTCGACCTGCCCCGCGCGAAGACTTGCGCGGAACGGATTTTCGAGACCCGGTTGGTGCGCTGGTGGCGGTCCGGAGATTTGCTATCAACTCTGTGACCACGGCATGCTTTAGCTTCAGACTCGCTCGATTGACGACTAACCGGGCCGTGGACCGCGCGATGCACTCCACCTCGACCAGGCCATGCGCCTTTAAGGTATTGCCCGTCTCGACTAAGTCAACGATTCGATCAGCCAGACCGACCAATGGCGCCAGTTCAATCGAGCCGTACAGCTTGATGATTTCAACCGGCATGCCGCGCTGATTGAAATACCGCTCGGTGACCTTCGGATACTTGGTTGCGACACGAATCTTTGATGAAAGCCGGTCACGTGACGCCTGCCCGTTGAGCGCGGCGACGGCAATTCTACACGCTCCGAATCCTAAATCCAATGGCTCATAGACATCGCTGTCCTGCTCCATCAAGACGTCTTTCCCGACAATCCCGACATCCGCCGCCCCATGTTCAACATAGGCCGGCACATCGGTCGGCCGCACGATCAGGAAGGTCATTCCAATCTCAGGACAGGGAAACACCAGCCGGCGGCTCTCCTTCGAGAAGCTGCCCAGGGCATAGCCAGCTCGGCGAAAGACATCCAGCGTGAGATCCAACATTTTCCCCTTCGACAAGGCAATCGTCAGCATGATGTCAGCAAGTCTCGGCCTGAACCGCTCCCTCTTTGTGCCGGGTAATCGTGGCACCCAACCCGCGCAGCTTCTCCTCCATCCGTTCATAGCCACGATCCAGATGGTAGACCCTGAGAATCTCCGTCGTACCTTCCGCCGCAAGACCGGCCAAGACCAATCCTGCGCTCGCACGAAGGTCGGATGCCATCACCGGAGCCCCGGCCAACCTGGTCGGTCCGGTCACGACCGCCCGATTGCCTTCGACCTTAATCTCGGCACCCATCCGTCGCAACTCTTCAACATGCATAAAGCGGCTTTCGAAAACCGTCTCGGTAATCACACTTGTGCCCTCAGCCGCCGTCATTAACGCCACCATTTGCGCCTGCATGTCAGTGGGAAACCCTGGATACGGCAGCGTCCGGAAGTCGATTCCCTTGAGCCTCGATGCGGCATTGAGGTGAATCCGTTCCTTCTCGACTTGGACCTCGACACCGGCCTCACGCAGTTTCATCAGCAATGCATCTAAATGATTCGGATGGCAGCGATCGAGCGTCACCGCTCCTCTCGTAATGGCGCCCGCCACAAGATACGTTCCGGTTTCGATGCGATCGGGAATGATGTCGTGATCGCTCCCGTGCAACTCACGAACACCCTCGATCGTAATGACATCCGACCCTGCACCGACAATGCGAGCCCCTCGCTTCACCAGAAAATTCGCGAGGTCCACGACTTCCGGCTCCTTCGCGGCGTTTTCAATGACCGTGGTCCCTTGGGCAAGCGACGCTGCCATCATTAAATTTTCTGTTCCGGTGACCGTCGGCGTATCGCAGTATATTTGGGCGCCCCTCAGCCGCTTGGCTTTGGCATGAATATACCCGTGTTCCATAGAAACTTCTGCACCCATCTTGGCGAGTCCAGCCAGATGGAGATTGACGGGCCGCGACCCAATCGCGCAACCACCGGGCATCGACACGGTCGCTTCTCCCCATCGTGCCAACAGCGGCCCCAACACGAGTACGGAGGCCCGCATGGTCTTCACAAGATCGTAGGGAGCCTGGGTTGAAGTGATGACCGCGGCGTTGATGACCGCGCGATTCCCCTCATGCTGAACCTTCGCGCCCAAGATGCCCAGCAACTTGCCCATGGTAAGAACATCCACCACGCGAGGCACGTTGGTAATGACGCATTCGCCGCCGCCAAGAATGGTGGAGGCCAAGATCGGCAACGTGGCATTCTTCGCTCCGCTGATCTTGACTTCTCCTCGAAGCGGCACCCCGCCGATGATGACCGTACGATCCATCGCTTTTACGTCCCTACCCGCTCTATGATGACAACCCGTTCAAGCCCCGCCGCATCATAGACCAATCGATGAAATCGATACCCTGGTATCCGGTCAACAATCCGACGCATCGCACGAGCCTGGCCGGCGCCGATTTCCATGATCAGGGCGCCGCCCGGACGTACGTACCGACCGGACTCCCGTAGCAAACATTCGTGTAACTCCGTCCCTTGAGGCCCTGCCACCAGCGCCCCTCGCGGTTCGAATAGGCGTACTTCCGGCTGCAGTGTTGCCCAATCGGCCTCCGCAATATAAGGAGGGTTCGAGACGATGACGTCAACGGCCCCTTCCAGCCCCTGCTCCGCCAATGGTTCCAATAAGTCGCCCTCCAACCACGTGATGCGCTCGCATCCCGTATGGCGGGTGGCATTCTGTCTGGCGACATCGAGCGATCGGCTTGAGAGATCGGTCGCAATCACCCGCGCACGAGGCCGCAGACGTGCTATCGCCACGGCAATGCACCCAGACCCCGTACAGACATCGATGATGTTTGCCTGTTGCTCGACGGGAATCCGCTGCGCCGCGTATTCAACCAACAACTCGGTCTCCGGCCTTGGAATGAGCACCGCTTGGTTCACCGTAAACTCCAAACCACAAAATTCCTGGGTCCCCAGAATGTACTGCAACGGTTCACGACCAACCCGCCGCTTGATCAGCTCTCTCGCAGCCAACAGCTCGGCATGGGACAACAGTCGATCTTTCTCGGCGACCACATGATGTGGGGGAAGATGAAGGAGGTGCTCCACGATCCAGAATGCCTCTTGCCCCGCGCTCTCGATACCGGCCTGCTCCAACATCCTTCGCGCCTCGGCAATCACCGTACCGACTGTCACTTGTCTTGCTGACTGGGGAATCGGCGCAACTGCATCCATGTTATGCCGCTCCCACTTCCTGCTGCCGCTGCGCCTTCAAAGCCTGGACAAGTTCGTCAAGGTCGCCCTCGAGCACCTGTTCCAACTTATGTAAGGTCACACCGACGCGATGATCAGTCACACGATTCTGCGGGAAGTTGTAGGTGCGGATTTTCTCGCTTCGCTCGCCCGTGCCGACCTGAGCCTTACGGCTCTGGGCGATTTCCGCTTCCTGCCTCTCCCTCTCTGCCTCAACGATTCTAGCTCGCAGGGTCCGCATCGCCTTGTTACGATTCTTCAGCTGCGACCGCTCGTCCTGGCAACTGACCACCACACCGGTCGGGATATGGGTGATCCGCACCGCCGATTTTGTCGTATTGACACTCTGCCCTCCGGCGCCGGATGAGCAGAAGGTATCGATCCGGAGATCCATGGGATCGATCTGCACATCCACCTCATCCACCTCAGGCATGACAGCGACGGTAACGGTCGAGGTATGAATCCGGCCACTGGCTTCTGTGACCGGGACACGCTGGACACGGTGCACCCCTGCTTCGAACTTGAAGTGACTGTAGGCGCCCTTGCCTTCTATCAGCGCGACAACGCCCTTGTAGCCCCCGCCCCCTGTTTCGGTGGCTTCGACCACATCGACCTTGAAACCCTTGACCTCAGCGTACTTGCTATACATCCGAAATAACGCACCGGCAAAGAGTGCCGCCTCATCACCACCGGTCCCGGCACGGATTTCGAGGAGCAGACTCTTCTCGTCGCGTGGGTCTTTGGGGATGAGCAACTCCTGGGCTTGCCGCTCGATCTCATGCTGCTGTTGCTCAAGCGTGACGCTCTCATCCTCCGCCATCTTATGCAACTCGACCCCGGCCCTGGGATCCGCAAGAATTTGAGCGGCTTCCTCCAACTGCTTGGCATTGTCCCGATAGGTGGCCAGAAGCTTGGCCACCGGTTCGATGTCTGTCCGCTCCTTATTGACTTTATGCAGTTGCGCCGGTTGGCTCATCATAGAGGGGTCCATGAGCTGATTCGTCAGCTCATCATATCGCGCTGCCACCACTTCCCATTTCTTCAATAAGGCTGCTTCCATGGCCCCGTTTCCTTTTGATTCACTCTCAGTCTCTTAGCAGGATGCTGAAAAAGTCCGCCAGCGGCGTTCTCGCATCGCTCAGAGGCTCAACGTACCGAAGCGTACGCCTCGCCTCTTCGCTCGCTGCGGCCTTGCTGGACGGTCTTTTTGAGCATCCTGAGCCATTATGACATCACCGCTGTGCTGTGAGATTTCAGCGGTGTCTTAGGTATAAACTGAATTTTTGTGCAGCCTGTTAGAAAGGCCGCACAAAAACAAAGAGACCCTGCCCCTCAGCGAAGCAGGGTCCCTCCTATGGCCTCTCCTCGAGCTACTTGGCTTTTTTCGCGTACTTCTTCTTAAACCGTTCAACGCGCCCTTCGGTATCAATGATCTTCTGCGTCCCGGTAAAAAATGGATGACAGTTCGAACAAATATCGACATTGATATCGCCACCCGTCGACCGGGTTTTATATTTGTTGCCGCAGGCACAATGCACCGCGACCTCCCGATACACGGGATGAATACCCTTCTTCATAATTCACACTCCCAGAACGTCACGATCATCAGCCTTCGCCCATTCGAAGGCCCGTCACTGTACCCTGTCCCAGCAACCAGATACAAGTCTGATATTATCGATTCATTGACTGCAGGAATTCCTGATTTGTCTTGGTGCCATGCAACTTGTCCATCAGAAATTCCATGGCTTCCATCGTCCCTAACGGACTCAATACCTTGCGCAGAATCCACATCTTGTTGAGACGATCCTTGTCCACCAACAATTCTTCTTTTCTCGTCCCGGACTGACTGATATCGATGGCCGGGAAGAGCCGCTTGTCGGCCAAACGGCGATCGAGATGGACTTCCATATTGCCGGTCCCTTTGAACTCTTCAAAAATTACATCATCCA
This sequence comes from Nitrospirota bacterium, assembly GCA_016219645.1. Classification (NCBI taxonomy): domain Bacteria; kingdom Pseudomonadati; phylum Nitrospirota; species Nitrospirota bacterium. Next base: position 24,575 of record JACRLR010000032.1, on the reverse strand, counting down.
TCCTGCTGCCGGTGTCGACAAGCGCGGTCGCCATAATGGTGAGGCTGCCGCCGTTTTCGATGTTTCGAGCCGCCCCGAAGAACCGCTTTGGCCGCTGGAGCGCGTTCGAGTCCAGACCTCCCGATAAGACCTTGCCGCTTGGGGGCGCAATGGTATTGTAGGCACGAGCCAGACGGGTAATGCTGTCCAGCAGAACGACGACATCTTTTTTATGTTCGACCAGTCGCTTGGCTTTTTCGAGTACCATCTCAGCCACTTGAGCATGACGCTGGGCCGGCTCATCGAAAGTGGAGCTGATGACTTCGGCCTTCACCTGCCGCTGCCAGTCTGTGACTTCTTCCGGCCGTTCATCGATGAGCAGCACGATCAAGGTCACTTCCTTGTGATTTTTCAGAATGGCCCGGGCGATGGCCTGGAGCAGCATCGTTTTCCCGGTTCGGGGAGCCGCGACGATTAATCCACGCTGGCCCTTGCCGATCGGAGTCGTGAGATCCATCACCCTGGTGCAATATTCTTCACGGTCGAATTCGAGGACCAGCCGCTCCTCCGGATAGAGCGGCGTCAGGTTATCAAACAGAATCTTGTCGCGGGACACTTCGGGATCTTCGTAGTTGACCTTCTCGACCTTGAGTAAGGCGAAATACCGTTCACTCTCCTTCGGCGGACGAATCTGCCCGGACACAATGTCGCCGGTACGCAGATTGAAACGCCTGATTTGAGAGGGTGAGATGTAGATATCGTCGGGACCGGGAAGATAGTTCGAATCGGGAGCGCGGAGAAATCCGAACCCATCAGGGAGCGTTTCGAGCACGCCCTCGCCGAAGACCACGCCGTTATTCGCGGTCTGCGCCTGAAGAATCGCAAAAATCAATTCCTGCTTCCGCAGATTAGGTGCTCCATCGATCTTCAGATCGCGCGCCACCTCATTGAGATCGGCGATGGACTTCTGCTTTAGCTCCGCGAGATGCATAACCTCCCCCTTCGTTTGTGCCATGAATATCCTCTCAATCCCCTGGCTACATCGTTATTATTATCGGCAACGATCGCACATGGTGAACTATAGGAAATTGTCCACGAACAGATTAGTATTGGTAATGCTTTGATGATTGTATCGTGTATAACAGCTAAAAGAGGGTGACCCTTGAAGGACTTACCTGTCTTTGCTCGTCGCTACCAGGGCACAACTCAGTTTCAATCGTTGCAGGCCGGAACACATGCCGAGCTGACTCGCCCCTGTCCCCTGAATAATTATGAATTGTGTCGAGATGCGCCCCGGAAGTCTTGTGTGTGGAGATTACTGTGAATCGGACTGAGATAGTAGAGGCATAATAGCGCGAGCGATGTTTCTTGTCAACATGGATATTGCTTCTTGTAGATCGTACAGCTGACTACCCCTCACGAGGGCTACCTTGGATGGCGACGGTCTTCACGAGCCTGTTGTCATGACGATAGGCCATCCCGTATCATTCGTCTGTCCTGGCCGCCATGTCTAAACCGATAAATCCCTTAACCGATCATACCATGACGCTTCGAGAGGAATTTCGCTATCACCTCGAAACATTCTACGGCCGACTCAAGCTGGCGCCACCCTATGAGAGCATCGAAAACGCCCTTCGCTCCCTCACAACTTCGGTCCATGCGCTGCCGCCGGTGGAACAAGAACGTCTGGCCACCGACGCGACAGCGCGATGGCAGTATTTCCGTCAGGCCTTCCAATCGTCTGGCCTCAGCAAGAAGCATCGCGGCATCATTGCAGGGCTCGCCCGCAACAGGGCCAACCTGAATCTCCCTGCCGAATACGAGCAGTTCCTGAGACTGTACCTTTCGTAATCTCGTTTATTTGGTCTGTTTGGTTTCTTTGGTTTATTTCGTTCAATCAAAGAGACCTAACACACGAAACAAACCGGGTTTGTTCAAGCCTGCACCTTGACTCCCTCAAGCACTTCGCGGAGTTCTTGATACACCATTGTAAGCCGGGCATTCTCTAACCGATAGGCAAACACAACTGTAATGGCTCCGGAGAGTAAAAACACAAGCCCCAATCCTAGAATCCCAAATGCCAGCACCATTCCACCGAGGGCTACCAGTTCTCCTTCAACGAAGAGGGAAATCAGGGCTCCCACGGTACCGACAACCACGAGAATAAACCAGAGGCCTGTGAGAAGAGCCGAGGACCAGGGCGTGAGCTTTCGGCAGAGCACTGCGAGTGCATCGCCTTCGTGAGACAAGGAGACCAACCCTTTTAGCGGCCACAATGTCCGAAAACCCATGGCAAACAGCCTGTACTTCTGGCGAATCACGATCTGGTTGAGATCTTGATATAACCGCGCTGTTCCATGCGGCAAGGCCAAAAGACCATCGGCATCAAACCGGTCAGCCAACTGCTTCATGGTTATAGGTGCGAGTCGGTCATAGGTGCGGGCAACCCCACATCCGTACCGGCCCGCATCAGGAGTGAGACGCATGAAATAGAACCAGTCTCCAAGAATAAGACCGAGACACAATGCACCAGCAAAGAAGCCAGCGAACATCATGCCTGTACCTATCCCATAGGGGCCGCAGGTGAATCAAGCGACCTGGCCCAGATAATCTGTTGACTCGTCGCAATGAGTTGGCTAGAGTAGCCGAACTGTTGTTCAGGCGGGTCCCCTCGCTCCATGTCAGGTGCTCCGCCGCACATTTTCCCCTTTGTAGTTGCGGCAGTCGGCTCATACCCCCTGTGTCGAGGAGCGCAAGTTACCTTGAGTACTAATGGAGTCGGAGGTGATATGAATTTAGAAAAAGTTGAGCGTGTGTATACATCCTACGCGAAAATCTACGATCGAGTTTTCGGGAAAGTGTTTCACGAAGGGCGCCAGTCAGTGATCCGGAATTTGAATGCCCAGTGTGATGAAAAAATCCTCGAAGTGGGAGTCGGAACAGGACTGGCCTTGCCGATGTACCCGCGCCATTGCCAGATCGTCGGCATTGATTTTTCGGAAGGCATGCTGGACCAAGCGAAGCAGCGAGCGGCAGAACACTGTATGGACCATGTTCAACTCCACCGAATGGACGCAGCCGCGATGGAATTCAAGGACGACAGTTTCGATACCGTCGTCGCAGCCTACGTCGTGACCGCTGTCCCCGACTACCGCAAAGTCGTCAGCGAAATGATACGTGTTTGCCGGCCTGGCGGACGGATCATCATGCTGAATCACTTCAGTAATGATAATAAGTTCATCGCCGCCATCGAAAAAGTGCTTTCCCCCATCACGAAGAACCTAGGATGGCGGACGGATCTGGCACTCCAGACTGTGCTGGAAGGGACGCAGCTCCACGTCTCCCGGAAGCAGAATGTGAACCCGTTTCGACTCTGGGCCCTGGTGGAATGTGTGAACGAAAAATATGTGAACGGCAAGACGCACATCAACGGCAGCAAGAACGGGAACGGCGCTGCGGCCTATGTCCATCGCAACGGCACACATTTGACGGAGCCAGCCCCCGGTGAGGCGCTGGTGTAAGAGCCTACCAGGCCAACAAGATCAACCAAAGTAACCGGACGAATACTCCCCCGTCTCGTCCCTCGCATTACTCATCAGCGCCTCGTTGCTGCCCCAATGATCTCCAATTCTGCCATTCTTCACCCGGAATGATTGTATTGCCCACCAGACACTGGCCGGAGAACCGCTGGGCGATCAGGTCCGCCAGGATTGAGAGCACCTGACCGGTGCGGCGATCTTGCGCTCCGCGAACTCGAAGGACCATGCCGAATCCTGGACCATCGAGCGGCCCGTACAACATACAGTGAACCCCGGTAATCCCCTCTGATCCTTGCATCGAGGCCGGAAGGAGATCTCCTTCCCACTGAATAGAAGGATGACGACCCGCCGCCGACGTCATGACTCTCCAGGTACAGGGAACACCTGCGACATCCAACTCTGCCAAGAACCATGTCACCGTCGGCCACTCCGGCACAGCACTCTGAAATGTCCATTGAGCCACCTGTTCCAACGAGAGAGGTTCCAGGCTTGGCGCTGCCACTTCTTCCAGCTGGGCTTCCTCACACACTACATAGAGTTCACCCTGCGGATCGAACCAGAAACGGAGGTTCCCGTCGTTCAACTCCGCTTGAATCACCCCCAACGTCGAGCAATCGGCCCCTTCCTGCTCGAACATCGAGAAGTCCGTCACACCGGTCATCGTGAGCTTGACGACACGAGCCATCTGACGCATGCGATAACGGATCACGACCGTGACCGTCGTCCCAGCCGGCACCTCGAGGCCCGACGCTTCGTCCAACAGCCGGCGTTTTGCCACTTGCACATCTGTCACATAGCCGCCACGAAACCCGCCGGTATGGGCCATGAGCCAACGCAGATCTTCTTTCGATTTGATGAAATGCGTCATGCGGGTGATTCTAGCGCAGCGGGATCAGGAGAGGCTAGCCGCTCCTCTTGCCGGAGAGACGGAAGACAGTGTATGTTTCACCTCAGAGAAAACCCAGGCGTACTTGTTGTCATTCCCGCTCATTCGACCTGAAGCATCATGCTCCGAGCCATTTGCCTCCAACACGTCCCTTTTGAAGGGCCGGGAGCCTTCGCGACGGCGCTGGCTGCGCGCGGGGTAAGCCTGGAACGCTACCTCGTCCCGCAACGAGGACTGCCGAAGGATGCGGGCGATGTGTTGATCGTCATGGGTGGGCCGATGTCGGTGAATGATCCTGACCCCTGGATTACCGAGGAGACGGAGTTCATTCGAGCAGCGATCTTGGCCAGCAAGCCGGTGATCGGCGTTTGTCTTGGCAGTCAATTTATGGCGAAGGCGCTGGGAGCCAAGGTACGATCCGGCAAAGAACTGGAGATTGGGATGACACCTGTTCATCTCACGAAAGAGGGCAAGAGTGATCCCGTGTTCGGTGCCTGCCCCGAGACCTTCCAGGTCTTTGAATGGCATGGCGAGGTGTTCGATCTGCCGGAGTCTTGCGTACCGCTAGCCGGTTCCGAGATTGCCCCGTTACAGGCCTTCCGTTATGGTGCACGAGCCTATGGGCTTCTTTTTCATGTGGAGATGGAGCCGTCTGGCATCGACTCGCTGTGCCTGGAATGTGCGCCAGACCTCATGAGGGCAGGTCTGGCTGGAGAGAAAGTCAAATCGACCGCACTTTCTCATCTCCCACAACTCCATCGAACCGCCGATCGGTTGGTTGCCCATCTGCTAGATTCTGCACGTTGATTCCTGCCACGTTCCTGAAGTAGCCTAGCAGGATGCTGAAAAAGTCCGCCAGCGGCGTTCCCTGCCTCCGCCGAAGCGCTTCGCGCAGGCAGGTCGCATCGCTCAGACCCTCAACGTACCCCAGAGGGTACGCCTCGGCCCTTCACTCGCTGAGGTCTTGCCTGCGGAACGGCGCGTCCAAGGGTGAAGAGTCTGTCTTGGCAGACTCTGGGCGGGCGGGTGAAATAACTGCCGGGGTTGGGTGGGTGAGAAGTCTGGCCATTTTGAGCATCCTGTGGGACATTCATTCGCGATTTCAGAGATGCAGCTCATTGATTTCTCAGGGGCCCACACTCGTCTCTCAGCCTGTTAGAGCCTTCGATTGCGCCCAATCGCGCCTTATCTAGAAAAGGAGAGTTCATAAAATGGCCGGTTTCCCCATTGAAGTTGCCACTCGAATTAAGACTCTGCCTCCTTATCTGTTCGCCGCGATCGATAAGATGAAGCAGGCCGCAATTTCCAAGGGTGTCGATATCATCAATCTCGGCATCGGTGATCCTGATCTGCCGACGCCGGCTCCGATTATCGAGAGCTTGGCCTTAGCGGCAAAGAACGCGAAACATCACCAATATCCCTCCTACGAAGGTATGCCGGCGTTCCGCAAAGCGGTAGCCGATTGGTACAAACGCCGATTCAATGTGACGCTCGATCCGGCGAACGAAGTCCTGACCTTGATCGGGTCTAAAGAAGGGATCGGTCACATTCATCTGGCATTCGTCGATCCTGGCGATACCGTGCTCGTGCCCAGCCCTGGATATCCCGTCTATCCGGTCGGCACAAGTTTCTCAGGGGGTGTGTCACACCTCATGCCGCTGACGAAGGCGAAGGGGTTCCTACCAGACCTGACTGCAATTCCGAAAGACGTCGCCAGGAAAGCGAAGTTGATGTGGCTGAATTCCCCGAACAATCCAACGTCGGTCATCATGAGCAAGGACTACTTCAAGCGCGTGGTGGAGTTCGCGCAAGAGAACCAGGTGATCGTCTGTCACGACGCGGCCTATTCAGAGATTTACTACGACGGAAAGCGCCCCACGAGCTTCATGGAAATCGACGGAGCCAAAGACGTCGGTGTGGAGTTCCACTCACTCTCGAAAACATACAACATGACCGGCTGGCGTATCGGTTTTGCCGTCGGCCATAAAGACGTCTTGGCCGGACTTGGCAAGGTGAAAAGCAATCTGGACTCCGGCGTGTTCGAAGCAGTGCAGGCCGCCGGGATTACGGCGCTGGGACTGGATGATTCCGTGACCGACGGCATTCGAAAGATCTATCAAGAGCGGCGCGACACATTGGTGCCGGGCTTGAAGAAGCTCGGCCTGGAAGTCGATCTGCCGCCTGCTGCATTCTATATCTGGGTGACCGTTCCTAACGGGTATACTTCCGCTTCGTTCACCGCCCACTTGCTGGAGAAGGCTGGGATCGTGACGACGCCAGGCAATGGGTTCGGCGCGCCGGGCGAAGGGTATATCAGGATGACGGTCTGCACGACGAAGGAACGGTTAGCAGAGGCGGTTGAGCGTATGAAGAAGGCGGGATTTTAGACTGGAGTCGGAGTACCGAGGCGAGTTCCTCGCTCGCGGAACGCGCACGATAAAGCTGTGCTCGCTTGGGACAAGAGCGCGTCTCGGCGCACTCGGGGTTGGGTGGGTGAGAATGTCGCGCGCAGTGAGCCCTCGCCTCGGCACTCCGACTCACGACACTAGACCATCACCCTTGTGGAAAGGGGGAAGAGAAGATGGGACGGGAAACGGTCTTCATCGGATTTGGGTCCAACGTCGGGGACCGGGTGGATTTCTGCGACCGTGCGGTGACGCTCTTGACCCTGTTGCCACACTCGCAAGTCGTGGGTATATCGTTGCTGTATGAAACAGAACCAGTGTACGACCATGCTCAACCAGGCGATGGGTGGTTCCTGAACGGCGTCGTGCAACTTGAGACGGATGTCACGCCGAAGAGCCTCATGGCTATTTTGCGGGAGATCGAACTCGCACTTGGCCGGGACGCGGACGATCGATCCGGCCCCAGGACCATCGATCTGGATATTCTGTTCTACGGCCAACAGATTATCAACGAACCGGACCTTGTGGTGCCGCATCCCCGGATGCACCAGCGCCGATTTGTCCTCATGCCGCTGAGCGAACTTGACCCCCTATTCCTACATCCGGCACTCCAGCGCACGATCAGTCAGTTACTTGCCGAGGCTGGAAAGCAGTCCGAGGTTCGACTGCTATTTCCCCAGCCTTCTACCCGCTATGGGTCTCGCCCTTCCTGCAGCACGCATCCAGGCTCATGAAGATTATCCGCACTGCACGATCCATGGCGTCATGGAGCGATCGACTCCACCGTGAAGGTGTGACCATCGGATTCGTCCCCACGATGGGCGCGCTGCACGACGGCCACCGCTCCCTCATTCGGACCGCTCGATTATGCTGTGATGCACTCGTCGTCAGTATCTTTGTGAACCCTTCACAGTTCAGCCCAACTGAAGATTTGTCGACTTATTCCCGCCCGATTGCCCGCGATCGGGCACTGTGCCGCGAGGAAGGGGTGGATACCTGTTTTGAACCGGCAGCCCAGACCATGTACCCCCAGGGCTTTCAGACGACCGTGACAGTCCCGGCGCTTGCGCGCCGATGGGAAGGAGCAGCCAGGCCCCATCACTTCGCCGGCGTCGCCACGGTGGTGACAAAACTCTTCTGCATGGTACGGCCCCATCTCGCCCTATTCGGCCAGAAAGATTACCAACAGGCAGCCCTGGTTCGACAACTGGTGGATGACCTCAATCTCGGTGTGAGAATTCAGGTAGGCCCGACCGTCAGAGAGCCGGATGGGCTGGCCATGAGTTCTCGCAACATCTATCTCAATGCCGACGAACGTCGGATTGCCCCCTTGCTCTCTCAGGCACTCCGATCAGGCCAGCAGATGATCGAGGATGGGACAAGCGACGTGATGGTGATCGAGCGAGTCATGCGGCAGACGCTTGAACAGGCACCGACCATTCATGTCGAGTACCTGGCCGTCTGTGACCAGAACAGTCTGGAACCTCTGTCCGTCGTCGCAGATCGTGCGGTACTCTTGGGGGCGGTCCGGATCGGGGCGATCCGATTGATCGATAACCTTTTAGCAAAAACACCGGCCAGGAAGAGTCGCGCAACAGGTTGAGTCGAGGTTATGACTCTTCACTCACGAAGGGCCTAGGAACCGGCATCGACACAGATGCACATCGACGGGCTTTTCAGGGAACTGGCTCTGTCCTCCTGGTCGATTACAGGGATAAAGGACGTCCTGTGATTTGGTCAGTGCAGTCGTCCCCTGGACCAGAACAGACCTTGGGTTGGACCGACCCTTGCTCCGCTAGAATCGGTTCGATGCGGGCAGGGGAATATGTAGCCGGCTTCACCCACTTCCCATCTTCCCGCTTATAGCCACCGACTTTGCTCATGTTAGACCGATGCACTTCTCTGAAAACTGGGTCCATGTCGATGCCATAGGACACAGCGGTGCCATAGACGACATAGAGGAGGTCTGCCATTTCTTTTGCAATGGACGAAAGATCTTCTGCCACCAGGGCCTGTTTCAACTCATCGAACTCCTCCTGAATGAGTGTGACGCGTAGCCCACAGGTCTGCTTGTCGGCGACGGTCGGAACTGGATTGACAGTGATATCGAATGTCCGGTGGAAGGCTTCTACCATGGCCTGTTTGTCTGGCATCTGGTACTCCTTATTCACTGTCAAACGGCAACGCCTTACGGGAAACCAGTTCTACCGGATCCAACATGGGAATCTCTTTCTCCGATGAGACCCCAAGCTCCTTGAACCGTCTGGCCGCTGGCAGGATTCTCGTTTCGAGCGACCCGACTGCCTTGTTGTATGCCAGGACGCTCTTCCCGAGCGCCTGTCCGACGTCATTCACATGTTCTGTCAGCACGGCCATCCGCTCGTAGAGGTCCTTCCCCAACCGTCCGGCTTCCTCCGCATGCTCGGTTAATCGCTCCTGTCGCCATCCATAGGCGACTGCCCGTAAAAGCGCCATGAGCGTCGTAGGGGTGGCAAGAACCACGCTTCGGAGGAACCCATCCTCGATGAGCCGTGGATCGTGCTCCAGCGCTGCGCCAAGAAACTGTTCGCCTGGCAGAAACAGCACGACAAATTCCGGGGCCTGCGCGAATTGATTCCAGTAGGCTTTCAGACTTAATTCATCCATCCGCGACCGGACTTGAGCTGCATGACGGCGCAGGCCTTCAAGACGCTGCTCCTCGGTCGAAGCTTCGTGCGCATCCAGATAACCAGCCAAAACAGTCTTGGCGTCCACGATGATCTGCCGCCCGCCCGGCAGCTGCACGACCATGTCAGGGCGAAGCCGTCCTTCGTCACTCGCAATAGACTCCTGTTCGAAAAAATCGCAATGGGCGACCATGCCGGCCAACTCTGCCACGCGCTTGAGCGTGATTTCTCCCCATTGGCCGCGGATGGCCGGCGCGCGCAATGCCTTTACCAGGTTGCCGGTCTCTGACTGCAGCCGCTGCTGCGATTCGGCCAAGAGCTTGAGATGCTGGTCGAGGCCTCCGTAGGCGGCTTGCCGAGATTGCTCGAGCTGCCGGAGCTGATCGTCGTATCGATGCAGCGTGTCTTGAAGGGGTTTGACCAGATTATCGATCGCCTGTTGCCGCTGGGCGAGATCGCCTTTAGCCTCGACTTGGAGCGTCGCGAATGAGCTGCGGGCCAGGTTGAGAAAGGCTTCGTTGTTCTGTTTGAGGGCTTCGCCGGAAAGAGCTTGGAAGGTCTCAGCCAATTCCTGTCTGGCTTGAGCCAGCAGAGTCTGTTGTTCATTGAGATGGAGCGCGGTCTCCGCTGCCCTGGTCTCCGCCACCGCACGGGCTTGGGAGGCCTCCGCAAGATCCTGCCTGAGCCGATTGAGATCACAACGATCTTCCTCAGCTTGGCGGCGTAATTCGTCTGCCAGGGACTCTGCGCGCTGCGCCCGTTCACCGGTAATCAGCAATTGCGCCTGAAGACTCGCGCGTACGCGGGACGCAACCCAGAACCCGACAATCAGCGCGCCGAGGATGCCTCCGACGAGAACCCCCGCACCAAAGACCGCGCTGTCAATCATGGGTGATCGTCCACGTCATGCCGCCGACCCATATTCGACCACATTGTTGAGTGCTGCGATGAGAACAGAGTAGATCTGAAGAATATGTAAATCCCCGTGAAAGATCAAGAACACATTACGGCGTGCGAATCTCACTGACCCCGCGCGCATGAACAGGATTCAGCGTTATCCCGCCAGAAATCTTCGCAGAATTGCCTGCTCGATCCTCGATCTTCCACGATCTGGAGCCGGGAACCGTAGCACAAGATGAATACGTCCAGGCTCGGACAGTTGGATCGTGACGCGGGGTGCCGGGGACGGAGCGTCGAGCAGATTGGTCTGCTCCAACAGCTTCATCTGACGTCCCGCTTCCTCCATAAAGGGAGTGCATTCGGCATTGGCTGCGTCGAGCAGGCGCCGTTCAGCATCCTGCCAGTCATCCTCGTCCTTGAGCGGAATCTCGAGGATATAGAGCCCGTACTCCTGGCCGGGGTTCTCTTTGATCAAGACATTCGTAAACAACAAGCTGTTCGGAAAGATTGTCACGCGGCCCGTATAGAGGTGGGCTGCTTGGCCAGGCCCGATCTCTAGGAGCTTGGTCGCAAAAATATCATGGTCTAAGACCACCCCTCGATGTCCCGCGATTTGGATGCGATCGCCCACCGAATAGACTTTCCCTCCCACCCGCAATGCCGCCCCGCTCCAGCAGAGGAGCAGCTCCTTGGTCGCCAGCACAAGCGCAGCCGCTAAGGCAACCAGGGATACGGCAAGGGCTTGCAGTTCGTGCGCCCAAATCACCACCAGCCCGATTAGCAACGCGAACAGGATGGAATTTCTCGTCGCCACCACCCAGCGTCGCTTGGCTTCCATCGACAGGGCCTGGTTCTTGGCGATCCAGCGGACAATCAGCGCACGGGTGATGAGGAGCGTGACGAGCAGCAAGAACGACTTGAGGCTGTCCGGAAGGATCGAGCTGTCGATATGCGGTAGCCAGGCAGGCATGGATTAGGGAATCAGAATACTAGTTCGCATTGAGCGTATCGTGGGTTCCCGGCGTGCATTCTTCACGCTTCCATTGTTTCAGAACCTTCTGTTCGTTAAATGTCAGCGTGTAGCGGTAGCAATACAACATGGCCTTGGGGCTATCGGGAGCAACCTTCCCCATCAATGCCGTCACTTCCTGTACCGGATCGGCCAGGCCGGAAAGGGTCACTGAGGCCAGGTCTTTGTCGCTGATCGGAACGCGGTAGGTCCAGACCGACTCGCCACCGAGCGTCGGAACCTTGGCCGTATGGGGCGGCCCCATACGTTCAGAAATCTCCTCTTGTGTCAATCGATCGACGCCCTTGTCGAAATACCGGTCGCGCCAGGGGCCACCGCAGGCCAGCATCGCCCCTGCGCAGAGGATCGCACCGGCGGTGAACAGACGCCGACCCATTCCTCTCATAACTTTGGCCTGTTGTGTAGTTGCTGCATGCGTTTGATCGAGCAGTAGAGGGCGCACCCTTGAGCCAACATCCCAGTCACCAACAATCCCAAGGCTGTCTGCAGCCACCAGGTCCCCGTCTCTTCCAGTCCATAGATCCCGATGACGAATCCGAGTGCAATTGCCACAATCCCCACGGATCGTGCGATCATCCCGACCATGTGCAGATTGATTCGAGCCGGCTCGCTCTGTCTCGCCATAGGGAGTACGCTACACTGGATGGCGCAGCTGGTTCAACTCTGAAAGATCCATGCTGAAGGTGCGAAGAAGCACGTCAGATCGACGCTCACCCATCGTGAGTCTTTTCATCCTGCGCTCAACTGTTCCATAAGGGATTCCGCTGGATAGGTCACGATTTCTGCCAGCGTGGGGTGGTAATGCGGCATCTGCAAGAGGTCGGCAACGGTCCCGTGGTAATACATCACCGCGATCAGTTCATGGATCAGCTCACCCGCCTCAGGCCCGACAATCTGCGCGCCAAGGAGTTCGCCTGTCGGCGGCGTACAAAGGAGTTTCACGAAGCCATGCGATGCCCCGAGACACAGCGCCTTCCCATGATCGGCAAAGGGATAAGAGGCGGTAAGATAACGGATTCCCTTCGAGCGACACATCCGTTCAGTCAGTCCCACGACTGCTACTTGTGGTTCTGTGAAGACCACCTCGGCATCAAGCCGATGATCGATGTGTCTTGCAAGCTTTCCCGCGTGGGTCGCATTGTACCCGGCAATCTCACCCTGTTGGATGGCGAGATGCACGATCGGATTCAAATCGTTCACATCACCCACGGCAAAGATATGTGGCTGCGATGTTCGCATCGCCGCGTCGACGACGATCCGTCCTCCCGTCACATCCACCCCCGCCGCATCCAGTTGCAGCCCGGCAATATTGGGGCGACGACCTAACGCCTGCAGAATCGCTTCGGCCGCGAATACCCGTTCCTGGCCATGATGTTGTACCCACACTGATTTCCGACCCTCTTGGCAGGTGACGCGGAGCACCTGCGCCTCCGTCACGACTTCGATGCCGTCCTCTTTCAACGCCGCTTCAAGCGCCAGCCCGACATCCCCGTCCATCTGCGACAAGACCGTGCGACCCCTCTGGAGAATCGTAACCTTCGTGCCGAGCCTGGCAAAGAACTGACCCAGCTCGAGTGCTACAGGCCCTGCCCCCAATACCAACAGAGAAGCTGGTTGCGTACGCAGGTCCAGAATCGTATCGCTCGTGAAGAAATCTACGTCCGATAGACCAGGGATAGCGACCTCGGAAGGGCTGGAGCCGGTTGCAATAATGAAGGTGTGCGCAGAGAGCCTGGCGCCTTCTATGTCAATTTCACGAGGCGAGCAAAACCTACCAGGAGATTCGTAAAGCGCAAAGGCGGGATCGTGAAGTTGTTGGATCCTGTAATTAGCGAATTCGCGAATCAGCCTATCTTTTCGATCCACGATCGCCGACAGATCTGCACTGGACGACACCGAGGAGAGTCCGAACTCCCTTGTGCGCCTGAGGAGGGCTGCGACTTCGGCGGAACGCAAGATGGCCTTTGTCGGCATGCAGCCACGCAGAATGCAGAGCCCTCCCAGCGGGCCCTGATCTACAATCGCAACGTCAGCGCCGGCATCACGGGCGATCCGTGCCGCAGCATAGCCAGCTGATCCGCCACCAATGACGACGACATCATGAGTCTTGCGCGTCGCAATCTGACTTTGTAATTTCATTGATCGTTCCCTTATAGTATCCAGGTGGAGAAGAATACACGATGGTGCAGCCTGGTCGCTATCGTCACTATAAAGGCCACGAATATGAAGTGTTGGGAGTGGCTCGGCATTCGGAAACAGAGGAAGAATATGTCGTCTATCGAGCCCTGTACGGCGAACGAGGGCTATGGATCAGACCCAAGGCTATGTTCCTAGAAACTGTGACCGTTGATGGTCGTTCTTGTCCTCGATTTCAGTTCCTTGCTCTACCCTAGAACCAGCTCATCTCTTGCATTTCACGCGAAATCGATCCCTTCTTCTCCCAGATGCATGGCCTGAGAGCCGACCTGCTGCTTAAGTATTTCCAACGGGGATCCGATACAAGCATCGTGAGGTCGCCATGCCGATTATACGCACGGTCGGTGGCATCGTAGAAATCCATCCTGCGCTACCGGTATCCCACCGGCCACCCGCAACTCAGGCCGACGCCGACCATCGGCGAGATCGGGCGAAAGACCAAGAGCGTCAAGATGCCGACCCTGCATCACGCCTCGCCCAACAGGCCTACCAGCAGCAGACACACCGGGCCCCCGCACCAAAGCTATCCCTCCTTGCGCAGGACCTCATGACCTCACCCGTCACCTGGTTGCCCTCTGACTCTACACTGCTGGAAGCGTGGACTACGATGCAACACAAAGGGATTCACCATCTCCCCGTGATGTCGGCCCACGGCATATTGGTCGGAATGGTATCGAACCAGGAACTGCTGCCCTATGCACATGAACTTGAATCCGTTGATTCGCCGGGACCGTCGGCCGAGCACACACTCACCCGTGTCATGAACAGCCGGATCTTGTCCGCCACCCCGACGACAGAGATACGCGAGGTCGCTCACGTCATGCTCGACGAACAGGTAAACGCCATTCCGATCCTCGACAGCTCCCGTCACTTGGTCGGCATTCTGACAACCAGCGATATTCTCAGAGCCATCGTCCACCGAAGCCCACTCGAACTCTGGACATAACCAACCCTCAACAGACTCAATTTCTTACAGTGCTTCATCAGTGACTCCTAGGCCAGCGCCCACACGAGCCCACAGCTCCCGCCCCCCCCCGTTTGAGGAATAAGGCGCCCTCCCTAGAAAGGCTTACGGGCATCACCACTCAATAGTATTCCCTCCGCCGTAGGGATAGGCAGTTTTCCGCTTCAAGCCTATATTCAACTATTCATCATCTCTGTCGTAAAGCAGCACAATTGTACTGCAGGGATCATCTCAAGTGCGGACGGCACAGTAATGGAGCATCGTCAATGACAGTCCTCGACACCTTCTTCGATACGCCAATGGCCTTCGGGATTTCAGGCCTGGCGCTTTTTATGATCGGCCTCCTGATCAAGCAGCATCGGGGCAGGAAGCTGGTGTTGACAGTCAGTCTCTTTCTATACGCCCGGTATATGCTGTGGCGTCTGCTGTACACGATCCCTACCGATGACATAGCTGCTATGGTCCTCGGATCAGTGGTCTATTTCGCGGAACTCTACGGACTGTGCCAGTTCTGCTTCTATACCTATCAGTCCTGGTCGCCGACGGAACGGACCCCACCCCCCATTACCACCTACCCTACCGTGGACATCATGGTGACGGTCGTGGACGAACCCCTGTCGATCCTCCGGCAGACCTTGCTCAGCTGTCTCGCGCAGGAGTACCCTCGTGACCGATTTACTGTCTACGTCTTGGATGACGGGCATCGCGTCGAAACCCAGCAATTGGCCGACTCGCTTGGCTGCGAATATATTCGACGCCCGGATAAACCTCGCCATGCAAAAGCCGGAAATTTGAATCACGCTCTCCATGTGACCCACGGAGAATTGGTCGCGATCTTCGACGTAGACCACATACCGGCCCGAACATTCCTCAAAGACACAGTCGGGTTTTTCGACGACCCGAAGGTCGCGATCGTGCAAACCCCTCATCACTTTTACAATCCGGATATTTTCCAACGGAACCTGCGCGTCGGAGATGAAGTGAAGAACGAACAGGCGCTCTTCTTCCGTTCACTGCAAGCCGGTCGTGACACGCACAACAGCGCATTTTTTGCGGGCAGCAGTGGTCTCCTACGCCGGCAACCCCTGATGGAGATCGGAGGATTCCAGACCCAGACCATCACCGAAGACATTCACACCAGTATGAATCTGCATGCCAGGGGCTACCGTTCCTGCTACCTCAATAAGGTGTTGTCGGCGGGCCTGATGCCAGAGACCTTTGACGGATACTTGAAGCAGCGAAAACGCTGGGCCATGGGGTGCATCCAGGTGTTGCTGCGAGATAATCCGTTGACCAAGCGCGGACTGACTCTGGCTCAGCGGATCGACTACTTCGGATCGATCTTCTATTTCTTCTTCGGTCTCCCACGCTTGATCTGTCTCATCGCTCCGCTCGCAAGCCTGCTCTTCTCGATGCCACCGCTGAAAGCTGACGTACTCGCGCTGACGAACTATTTCTTCTCATTTTTTCTGGCCTCCGCCCTGGTGATGCGGCCAGTCAGTCGAGGATCGCGCAACCCTTTTTGGTCGGATGTCTATGAAGTCGCCATGTGTTTCGCCCTTACCGTCGTCGCCCTCAAGGCGTTAGCCGCACCACGCAAGGAACGGCCGTTTGAAGTGACCCCGAAAGGACAGCGGGTCAAGAAAAGTTCCTCCACCGAATTGTCCTTGGCCTGGCCGCATCTGGTTACATTCGGTCTCCTTGTCGTCGGGTTGGCATTGGGTACCTGGAATTGGTGGCAGGATACCGGCGATCCAGGGTTGCCGGTCAGCCTCTTCTGGGGAAGTATCAACCTCCTTCTCCTCACCGTCGCCCTGTTCGTTGCCAGGGAGCAAGCGCAGGTGCGTCAGGGGTTCAGACTGAAACGGGATTTTGCCGGCCAGCTGTTTGTGGACGGAGAAGGAGTCCCGGCTCGTGTCGTTGACGTGAGCGAGAGGGGAACAGCGGTGACCATTGGGCAACCAATCTTCACGCTACAGAAGTCCGTCAAGCTCGTGCTCACCTCATCGAGAGGCCTACCGCTCCCTGTCACCGCTCACATCATCCGACAGGATCCAATACCGTCAGGCGGGGTTCATGTGGGTCTCCAATTCGATGAGTTGGACTCATTCACGCGACAGATCCTCGTCGATAAGATGTATGGGGACCCCGCCCCCTGGGAGGAGTCCTACCGTATCTGGCCGGGGATCCGCAGCAGTCTCCGTTCGCTTTTTCAGGCCCTAACCGTCCCGTTACACCCCCTCACCTGGAACCGCCGGAGCATGATTCGGGTCAAGGGAGGAACCCAGTGTCTGGTCACCACGCCAACTTCGGTCTACAAGGGCCAGGTGGGGGATATGTCCTTCACAGGTCTCAGCGCCATCTTTTCAGAATCCTCACAAGACTCGCTACTCGACAGCCTGCTGGAACTTCCAGGAGTTACACTGAAAGTCAGTCCTATCAGGACGGTCCGAACAGAGAGGAAGATGGTCGTGCACTTCCAGGTTATAAGTATCGAGTCCGGTGAAGACGAGTGGCATAGCCTGCACAATGCACAGTGGCGTGTAGCACAACAAGAAATTCAGGCAGCGCTGAAGAGATCGTCGCTCGATCACAGCGCACAAGACCTGCCGCTGGAGGGGGAAACCCTCAACCTGAACGAGCAGAGCCTCGCGGTAGTCCTTCCCAAAGCAGTCTTCGCTGACCTTGATCAAGTGCAAGTGATGCTAACCACCCAGGACGGCTCCCTCTTTAACCTGACAGGCTGTGTCGTCCGCCAACATCAGACAAGGATTGGTGAGGTCGTCATCGGGATCCAGTTAGCCGAATCATCGGGCAAGACCACCATCAGCCTCATCGAGAAATATCAATACCCAGAGCTTCGCGGATTTCGTTGGTGGCTCCAGATTCTCCTCGGCCAACCGTCAGCTCGCCCTGCCGAGCGACGGCGAATGCCACGCCTTCCGATTCACACCACCTGCGCAATTCTCAGCCCGGATATGGCACCTTCCTGGCGGACAACCCCCAACCCAAGCTGAACAGCATTGTCCATTAGGTTCAATTGAGCCAAACACTTGAGGTCTTTACATGACTGCTGCATCATTCACCTGTTGCAAATGCAACCTGAAACCACCCACAGAAAGGGATAGTCAAAAAACCTGCCAATCGGGACTGACCGCAAGGGTTCTCGACTTCTCCCTTGGTCAGGTCTGGGACAGGATCCTGTGAATGACATTCGTCTGGTGGAAGGCCTGGCCTGTCAACATTGAGCCCCAAGGATCAAAGGTGCTGGTCGGTTGCTTTGGATGCTGAGGAGGGGAAAGAGCGATGGCGCGGTCAACGTTCGTCCTACTGGCGGTACTTATCTTCATTAGCCAACCAGCCCTGAGTAGAGCCGGTGATGTCTTCACGGGATTTCAGATCGACAATAAGAGTCAGCACTTTAGCTACCTCGGCGTCCGAACACCGTTTTTGAAGACCTCAGGAGGGGCCGACTTGTTCGTTCAGGCCATGACAGCTGGGCTCGGGTACAGTTTTAAGACCAACGGGCAAGTCCTGGATGCCAATGTCCAGTTCCTTGTCCCGTCGCTCGGCATCACAAAAACGCTCGGGGGATGGGCGCTCTCAGCCCTCGCCGGCCCCCAAATGCGCCGAATCGAAGAACAGCAGTTCAACGCAAGTAGCACAACCACCTATCAGGCCGGCTTTTACGGCCAACTTGATGCATTCTACTGGCATGAGAAATGGAATCTCCACGCGATCGGGTCGTATGCTGACCTCGACAATTTTTTCTGGAGTCGCCTGCGGGGGAAGGCTCTGGTCTACAAGCCCGATGAAAGCTGTTGCGCAACGTATGGCGGCTGGGACGTGATCGGGATGGGTAATGCTGATTTCCGAGCGGTCATGACAGGGCCCGTCGTCGAAGTTCAGATCGGGAAGGTGTCTCTGCTCGTCAGGGGCGGATACCAGAACAATAATACTTTTCACAGCGGGAGCTATGGACATTGCCTTCGTGACGAGGCGAAGGAGATACAACCAGATGCAAGGCCGCAGGCTCGGAAAAACCGGAGGCGTATTCACTGGAATACGTTGAGGATTTTTCAGGGCCGAGAACGACGCAGATGGTTGCAGCTCGTTCGCCACAGTAGAACGGTCAATGTCGGACAGGCTCCTAAGATCCGTCAGGTCAACCAGGTCCAATGAGCGAACGTCGCGGCCTGCCCTACCCTCTGCTCTCTTGCATCCACGACATTCCAGATGATGGCGTTTTCGACGAGAAAGCGGCGCCCCGTTGAAGTCACTCTCACACCTTGATACGTGTCGAGGTAGCCGCGGATTCTGGCCTGCTCCAACATCCATTCACGTTCAGCCCGATTGATAGGCTCCGCTGTCAGCCGTGACGGTGTCCGAGTCAGGTCTTCCCAAGTCGTCTCCCAAAGCTCCATAGCCGCCTGATTCCCGTAATTGATGATGGGATCCTCTTCCGTCCCGTGTGAGATGACGATGCTGGGTGAGAGAAAGAGGGCGTGAGCCTGATAAGCAGGATCGCCCACTCGTTCGAGCAAGTCACGCCCGATCCAGTGACGAAAACTGTTGAGGAGCAATTGCGACCAATCCATGACGGCAGGATTGGCCCAGATCTGAATAGTCACGCGCATCCCCTGGTGCAGCAGCGCGGATGGGAAATCATACCTGCCGATGGTGCGTTGGTACCACGTTTAGGCATTCAACGCAATAATTCGGCTGAGCGCTCTTGTACAGACCATAGGAGGACTCTGTATAATATGTCTCCTTTCAGAGGTCCTCTCCGGGAGGAACCGATCAACGAGGAACACCGATGGCCGCTCACACCCTTTTCGACAAAATCTGGGAGTCTCACGTCGTCCGTGCAGAGCCGGACGGGACTACCTTACTCTATATCGATCGTCAGCTGGTTCACGAAGTGACGTCGCCGCAAGCGTTTGAAGGGCTCAAACTCTCCGGCCGCCGACCTCGACGTCCTGGCGCCACGCTGGCTGTACCGGACCACAACGTCCCGACCACCGACCGGACCATGGGCATCGCTGATCCCCTCAGTGCAAAACAAATCCGGACATTGGAAGAAAATTGCCATGACTTCGGCATCATGCTCTTCGGCATGAATGATATCCGTCAAGGCGTCGTGCATGTGATCGGACCGGAACAGGGCTTTACCCTTCCAGGGACAACCATCGTATGCGGTGATTCTCATACTTCCACCCATGGCGCGTTCGGAGCCTTGGCCTTCGGCATCGGCACCAGCGAAGTCGAGCATGTACTGGCCACCCAGTGCTTGGTACAGAAACGACCCAAGACCATGGAGGTTCGCGTCGATGGGGTGCTGTCGAATTACTGTTCGGCGAAGGATGCCATTCTCGCCATCATCGGCAAGATCGGCACAGCCGGAGGAACCGGCTATGTCATCGAGTACACAGGCTCGGCGATTCGTGCCCTCAGCATGGAAGGGCGCATGACGCTCTGCAACATGTCGATCGAGGGCGGCGCACGCGCCGGAATGGTGGCACCGGACGAGAAAACCATCGCGTACATCAAAGGAAGGCCCTTAGCTCCGAAGGGTGAACTGTTGGAACAGGCCGTACAGACATGGCAGCAGCTCAAGACTGATACGAACGCGAGATACGATAGGACCGTCACGATGCAGGCTGAGGACATCGCCCCACAGGTCAGCTGGGGGACCAGTCCCGGGATGGTGACAGGAATCAATCAACGAGTACCGGACCCTCAAACCATCGCCGACGAGAACCAGCGCCAGGCCACGACGCGGGCATTGGAATACATGGGCCTCATCCCGAACATGCCCATGACCGATATTAAGATCGATACGGTGTTCATCGGTTCCTGTACCAATTCACGCATCGAAGACCTCCGCCTGGCAGCCAGCTTGGCCAGAGGCAAGAGCGTCGCCACGGGAGTACGGGCCATGGTGGTGCCCGGTTCGGGCCTGGTGAAACAACAGGCGGAACAGGAAGGGCTCGACCGCCTGTTCAAAGAGGCGGGCTTCGAGTGGCGCGAAGCCGGTTGCAGCATGTGCCTGGCCATGAATGCTGACGTGCTTCAGCCGGGAGAACGCTGCGCTTCGACCAGTAATCGAAACTTCGAAGGGCGTCAGGGGGCTGGCGGACGCACCCATCTCGTCTCTCCGGCCATGGCTGTTGCGGCCGCTGTCGAGGGACACTTCGTCGATATCCGAACCTGGGAATAGGGGACCTATGCAAGCCTTTACCACCATGACAGGGCTGGTCGCGCCGCTGGACCGAGCCAATGTCGATACCGATCAAATCATCCCGAAACAATTTCTGAAGACGATCAAGCGGACGGGGCTCCGCGAAGGGCTATTCTATGATTGGCGGAAACAGAAGGACGGTTCGCAGGACCCGACATTCTTTTTGAATCAACCGCGCTTCCAGGGCGCGACGATTCTCCTGACACGCGATAACTTCGGCTGCGGATCATCGCGTGAGCATGCCCCCTGGGCGCTTCTCGACCAGGGCTTTCGTTGTGTCATCGCGTCGAGCTTCGCCGACATCTTCTACAACAACTGCTTCCAAAACGGCATACTGCCTGTCGTGTTGAAGGCGGACAATGTCCTGGTGATGATGAACGACGTCCTTGCAACGCCCGGGTACCAACTGTCGGTGGACCTCGGAAGCCAGACAGTGACTACTCCGGACGGCACGAGTCTCCACTTCGAGATCGATCCCTTCCGAAAAGACTGTCTGTACCGGGGTCTCGACTCGATCGGATTGACCTTGCAACACGAGGCAGCCATCGACGCCTACGAAACTCGGCGGAAAACTGAAGCCCCCTGGTTATTCACGGATCTTCGCCACAACCAAGAGAGGGCTTAATGAAGAAGCTGTTTCTGGTGATTGTGCTCCTATTCTTCTTTATCGGCGCTGGCTATCTGCTCGTCGCTTTCAACTACAGCTACTCCAACGGCAGTCGAGCCGGCTACATTCAGAAGTTCTCCCAAAAGGGTTGGATCTGCAAGACGAACGAAGGTGAGCTGGCCATGACCACGGTGCCGGGCGTCGCCCCAGTCTTGTGGACCTTTACAGTCCGGGATGACAAAGTCGCATCACAGCTCTCGCAGGCCATGGGGAAACGATTGGTCCTGCACTACAAAGAGTATCGCTACCTCCCCACGACTTGCTTTGGAGAGACCGCCTACTTCGTCGATCGCTTCGAGGTCACTGAATAGACTTTCGCCTCACTTGACTCTAGCCTGAGTTTCCGCGCTAAAGGCGCGTATCAGCTCGATCACCGATGCCTCTAATGCTGATCCGTCTTCATGCCGCCATGAACACACCAAGCTTGGACGGCGTGGGCCCAATTGATGAAAACCGCACCGCCTCCTAGGCCGAAATGTACGGCCCACGCGCCCGATGGGTTGTCACCAGCCCTCGTTTCCGACCAATATACGGCCGGCTGGACCGCCAGAAAGGGATGGCCCGGTGGAAGAGTCGGGCCTGGGGGAGCTATGGAAGGATCGACCAGACTCTGCAACTCTGACAAGGAAGGCAGGCGCCAGCCTTTTTGACCTCCGACATTTTTCTCGGCGCACGTGCGGCGAGCCATGCTCCATCTGGAACTCGCAGTCTGCGGGGACCTCTCCCAAACGAGACCGGTTTCTTTATCCAATACCCCGTCGTTGTTCAAGGCGGGCAGGATGACGAACCGCTCCGCCGCCGGCATGGTGGTGTCAGACTTTTTGACGACGCCTGGCAGATCGGCCGGTGTTCCTGACGCGATTGTTGCCCCAGCCAGCCCACCAAGCAGCAACACACCTATCGTGATGGTGAACAATCGTCGTTTCATCATCACTCCATCGAGTTTTTGGTGTGTCGACGTAGAAACCTCACGTTCCTCATCTCTGGCTCCACGTACAGATCGTCTCTGAAAAGTGAGACCTGGCACTCGTAACCACGAACTCCGGGCCGGCGCGCTTCACGAATTCGACTGCAGCCTGTCATATCCACCTCTTACGTATAAAAAATCCCAGCATGGCGATCGCGATCATCACCATGACGCCGACTACCAGTGGGTAACCCCATTCCCACTTCAGCTCAGGCATATGCTCGAAATTCATCCCGTAGATACCGACAATGAAGGTCAGCGGCATGAAAATCGTCGTAATGATCGTCAGAACTTTCATCACGGCGTTCAGCCGATAACTGATGCCTGACAGGTAGATATCGAGACTGGCCGAGACCATTTCACGAAGCGTCTCGATGGTGTCCACAATTTGAACGACGTGATCATACACATCGCGAAAGAACACCTTCGTCGATTCCTGTAAAAATGGACATTCCGATCGGGAAAGATTGTTTGTCACTTCACGGAGTGGCCACACCGCCCGCCGCAAAAACAGCAACTGCTGTTTGAGGGCGTGAATTTTGTGCAGTGTCTCAGGTTTGGGATCACTGACCACCAGATCTTGCAGTTCTTCGATCTTCTCGCCTAACGCTTCCACGACAGCGAAATATTGATCCACGATCGCATCGACCAGTGCATAAAACAGGTAATCGGCTCCGGATTGCCTCAGCCGTCCCTTACCTCCACGCAGACGATCCCGCACTGGTGTGAAGACATCGGTCCCGTTTTCCTGGAAGGACAGAACAAAGTTCCGCCCGAAGACGAGACTCACCTGTTCAACAACGATATCCTGTCGCTCGGTCACGGAAAGCATCTTCAACACGAGGAACAAGCAGGTCTCATAGTCGTCAAGTTTTGGCCGCTGGTCAGTGTTGGCAATATCTTCGAGGAGTAAGGAGTGGAGCTGAAACTGCTTCCCGCACGATTCCAGAATGTCCGTTCTATGGACGCCGCTGACATTCACCCAGGTGACGGACTCATCGGCCGGTGGCGCAAGCTCATCGAGCGACAGGACTTGGTATTCGTCGCAACGGACACCGGCATAGCTGAAGGCCGTAATCGCAACCTTGTCCGTCTTTTTCTCGCCGATATGGACAAGGGTACCAGGGGGGAGGCCCGTCTTTCTGGATCGTTTCTGGACTAACTTCATCGGTCGTCACCTCGCAGGACCCCCTGCTTGTACGCAGGTTCTCCCCGAGGGTCAAGGGGCATATGGTCGCCCTCTGCACATCATCCTCCGGGAATCAGGCCAACCAACCGCACGCCAGGATGCCGAGCAGTGTGTGGCGTCAACCTAATAGACACGACAACAGTACTTGTATTGAACACTAATGAATTATGGCACTCACCCCCCCTTCGTAGTACCTCTCATGGGGAATTTCGCTCCCCTGAACTTACAGCTATCCTTCTGTCACACAGAGACACGGCTCACCTGGGCGTCATTGCCGTACGGTGCCCGCGCTCAACAGGCTAATCGAAGGAGTGGAGGCATCGCCCTCCGAACGGATGATCGCTCTAGAAACCAGAAAGGGCTGACTCATGTCCTGGGAACATCGAGCACATCGGCGAGTCTTGACGGTGGTGCCAGTGCTGATCTTCGGCGAACTGTTCCATGCGAAAGGCGACATCGTCAATCTCAGTACAACCGGATGTGTGATCGCTGTGGCACAGGCTCCGGAGAAAGAGCAGCACCTGCACCTCCTTGTACAAGTCCCGAATCGGGACATGTCGATCGAAATTCAACTGGCGGTTGTCAGATGGAATGCCCTTGGACTGTTTGGAGTCGAATTTATTCACGTCAACGCCCTTCACCAAACAAGTCTGGAACACTACTTGTCCATACTGGACCCCTGTCCCTCCCTGGGCAAACTGGTTCATCCAGAAGGCGCTGCCGAGGAGGCTCAACCCCGACGACAAGTGGTGGCCTGACTGACACAAGTTTCCGTATCGAGGTCTGGCTTCGATCGTGGGATTCATTAGGGAAGGTCTGATTAATTCATGTTTGCACGAAGAACTCTGTTCCTGGGTGGATCAACGGGGGCAAACAGGTGGGAATCCGCTGGTCCGAGCGCGTCTTTCTCGGGGTTAGCCCGCTGTCGGGCCGCCCGGAACCTCGG
>JACRLR010000031.1 GCA_016219645.1 Nitrospirota bacterium | reverse complement strand
GGCCTTCGCCGACCCCATGAACACACCGGGTTTGATACTGGCGCCCAACATGGCACAAGGCTTTCGCTTCGTCATCATGGACGTGAATCATACGGAAGGTGACCGGATTATCGAGCTCCATGCCCCGAAAGAATTGTACGACATCGCCGCGCTGCTGCGAGACACCGAACGCTACGTGGTGGAATCGGTCTGGTCAGTCGCCAGCGGTGAACAAGCCATGGCGGCATCCACCTCACGGCTGCACAACATTGCCGGGAAGTACACCGGCAAGGACGACCCGGTGATGCTGGTGCGGGTGCAAAAGGATTTTCCGGCGACAGGCGAGATCTTAGCGCCCTATGCAGTCGGTGCGTATGTGGCAGGTGGTATGCGTGGCTCTCACCAAATGCCCTTGATGCCGGTCCCGCTTCAGTCGGGCATCAGCTACTTCGATGGCCCCCCGGTGATCACCTGTGCCGCCTTCGCCATGCATGAGGGACGGTTTACTGAACCAGCGGACGCGTTCGCGCATCCGTTCTGGAACCGAATACGGGATACTGTCTCTGACAAAGCCATCGGCATGCGACGCCAAGGTTTCTTTGGTGCGGCCATGTTGCCCATGGCGGAATTGGAGTATACCGGCATCATGGAAAATCTGAAGGCGCTTGAACCACGATTCCGCGTGCGCACCGATTCGTGATCGAACAAGACCGAAGTGTTCTGCGTCGCCCGTGGGATCATGGCGTTGAACTAGCCGACCAGTCACCGCAGAATCCCGCTGACGATCAGCTTGGTTGCTGGATTTGAGGCCCGCGCCAGTGTTGAATTGTGCTACCGGTTCGGTCGGCGGACGCGAGACCGGGACGGACGGGTTGCCCCATAGTGCCTCAACACCTGTCTTACTTCGTGGGCAAGATGCCCCCAACTCGAAGCCTCAATTCCCTCACCAGTTTCCCCTACACTGCGGCCTGAGCCAGGCTGCATGCGTGCTGGCGGGGATCCGCCGTGAGCGGGCGCTGTCAGGCAGCAAAATGCTGTAGCGTAGAGTACGGAGCTATGTCAGTCAGACCCAGAGGCGGAGGTGTGTTTCGACTCAAGGTTTTCAAGAGCCCCTCCGTTCACCCTTCGACCAGCTCAGGGTGAACGGGGGGGTTAAAATGACTTCTAAATGGCTGTTTAAGAATGGAGCACCAGTGAAATGCCGATCAGGAATCGCGCTATGCGCTGTTGTCGTCGGGCTGTCGGGTCTGACACTCTGCCAGCCTCCGAGACCCAGGATCGCGGGAGTTGAAGTCCCGCCATTCACGGCGGTCAACAACGCTGAGACGAAGGATATCCTCACCGCCTCTCGCCAGGCTGAGTGGGTCATTGAGGTACGTCATCCGGATGGGTGGCTTACTCATGACTTGAGCCACCATCGGTAGGACCGGCTCCTCGACTCAGGCGCTTAGAGTGCTGGGGAGAAACCTTTTGCGTGGCGATTTTCCGCAGAAGTTGAGGACCGAGCCTCATGGTGTGACTCAATGTCCGAGCACTCGTTCGAAACAATTCTCGCGGCAATCGCTGTCTCGGTGCTGGTGTGGATCTTTTGGCGGAAATGGAAATCCGACTAGCCGAGAGGCGTTCTCGCGGGCGAATACGTAAGACCGATGGGGCCTCTGTGGCCGGCTTGCAAGCGAGTCGACCATCCCGTAGAGTAAAAGAGCGCCGCGACTCCCATTAGGCTGCTTCTCTGATCCGTTGAATCGGTTGCCAAGGAGAATCGATGCTGTCTCGTGACAAGTTGCTGTTGATTGGATTGGTGCTCTGGTACGTGGCCCTCTCGATTTGGACGGCGCAGTCGCCGACCGATCCCCAATTCTGGCTGATCTCGAGTCTTCTGCCGGCCGCTTTCGTTGTGGCGTTGATCGCGACCCATCGTGTTTTTCCGCTGTCCCATACCTCCTATGCACTCATCACGCTTTTCCTCACCCTGCATGCCATCGGCGCGCATTACACGTATGCTCAAGTGCCGGTCGGGCTGTGGATGGAACAGGTGTTCCATCTCGGACGGAACCATTTCGACCGGATCGTCCACTTCAGCTTCGGCTTCCTGCTGGCCTATCCGATGCCCAGAAAGACATAGCTGCTGCTCTCTACGGGGCCTTGCTCTGCGTGACAATCCTTGCGGTCGTCCGCGTGGTTCGGGGGGCATACCTGTCGTCCCAGGCCCAGCCGGTCGTCGTCGATTCATCCATGTGAGATGAAGGTCGGACGATCAGACCTGAGCCGGGCAGAGTCGAGAAGCACTCATCTGACCTCCACACTGCTCTTCTGTTATGGGCTGTTCTGGACCTGGCTGGCCATCGCGCCGGTCGATCGAAGGGATTGGCTCCTTGAGAATCTACTGGCTCTCGCCTTGGTGGTTCTGCTGGTTCTGACCTACCGGCGGTTTCAGTTTTCAGATGTATCCTACGGCCTTATTGTATTCTTCATGGCGCTCCACGCCGTGGGCGCGCACTATACCTATGCCGAGGTACCCTTCGGCTTTTGGCTCAAAGACTTGTTTTCGTTGAGCCGCAATCCCTTTGATCGCATCGTCCACTTCGCCTACGGCGCGTTATTGGCCTATCCGCTGCGAGAGGCGCTCATACGCCTGGCCGGCGTGCGGGGCCTCTGGTCTTATTATCTTCCGGCCAGCTTGATACTCGCTCAAAGCGGCCTGTTCGAAATCATCGAATCCGTCGTGGCGGCTTTCGTGAGCCCAGAACTCGGCAGCGCGTATCTCGGCACGCAGGGCGACGAGTGGGATGCGCAGAA
>JACRLR010000030.1 GCA_016219645.1 Nitrospirota bacterium | reverse complement strand
CGACATAAACTCACTGAAAATCACTTCTTCTTCAGGCTCATGATGCGGCACACTGAACAGGTTAAATAACAAAATCATGAAGAGGCCGACGACGACCCAGAAAAGTATATTCTTCGTCCTGGAATTCATCCAGATCTCCTTGTGGATGGCACTGGCAGAATCAGCACCCCTTAACCGTGCCTGATATTACCACAGGCGCATTCGAACTAACAACCGTGTGCCTGAACCTCGACGACCAAGCCCTACTCTTGCTCTTCCTCCACATCCAATACCGCCAGGTAGGGCAGGTTCCGGTACTTTTGTTGGTAGTCTAGTCCATACCCGACCACATACTTGTTCGGAATCTTGAATCCCACATAGTCGATGACAAGATCGACGGTCCGCCCATCCGGTTTACTCAGCAACGTACAGACTTTAATCGACCGCGGCTTTTTTTGGGCCAAGGTCTTGACCAAGTGCTGCGCCGTCAGCCCGGAATCGACGATGTCCTCCACCAGCAACACATCTTTCCCCTTGATGTCTTCGGTCAGCTCCGTCACCTTTTTTGCCTTGCCCGACTTCTTTGATCGAGATCCATCACTGGTCACCATAAGAAAATCCACCCGCATGGGAATTCTGATTGCGCGGGCCAAATCGGCATAGAAGGCATAGGCCCCCTTCAGCACCCCCACCAAGACGAAATCCTTCCCTGTATAATCGGCCGTAATCTGCTTGCCCAATTCACGTATCCTGGCACGCATTTCCTCTTGCGTCACGATCGGCCGACCGAAGATACGTTCCATACTTCCCTACTCCTTCGCTAAGACCCTCTTGCTCACCGCTACAGCTAAACAGCTGGTCGTGTTACGACTGACGAGGAACCGCTCATCCTGCCTCATGCCCACTACCCAAAGAATTCCTTCAGGAGCCACTAATAATGGAATATTCTGGCGCCTATGGCTAGCAATTTTCCTGTCCGTGAAAAAATCTTGCAGTTTTTTACTTTTCCCCTTCATTCCCTGAGGAAAAAATCGATCACCGGCTCGCCAAGAACGGACCTGAAGCGGCTCCGAATACCGCTCTGCATCGAACAAGACCCGTTCCGCGGACAGCGTGGCCCCTCCCTGCTCCGCGTCACGGCGAGTCATGTGTTGTACATCTATTTGCTGATTCGTTCCAGCCCAATACACAGTTGACGGCACTGAAAGAACCAGGCATTCACTCGTCTTATGCTCTGAACCAGGTTCGTTCTTGTACATCTCTGTGGCCGGACTAAACTGCACCGATCCCTGATCCACGCTCACCAGCACCTGCTTCAGCGAAAGCTGTGCTCCGCTTCTTCCCTTGAGGAGGGCGAGCCGCACTGACTCCACCACCCGAACCGTGCTGGCGTTTCCCTCTTCTTCGTAGGTCCGCAAGACCGCTCGAACGAGACGACGCTGAAGGGCAACCGGCAACTCCATCACAGCCTGACGGTTCAGTCGTTGTACGCCTTCTGGACCATAGCTCACAAGTTCATGCATCAATTTGGTTGTGACTGTCTTTAGGTAGTGTTCGTCCTCACGCAACAAGTCCGCCTGCCGCTGCAACACATGAACAGCAGCCGGCGCCAGCTGCGTAATGACAGGAAGGAGTTCCCTCCTGATCCGATTGCGGTGATAGAGCGACTTCTCATTACTCGAGTCCAGACGATGGGCCAGCCCTTCATGCTCTAAGTATTCCAATACCTCCTCGCGGGTGGAGGCCAGAAGCGGACGAATGATTTTCTCTTCGCGGACATAGGGCATCCCAGCCAACCCGGCCAGGCCAGCCCCTCGCAACATCCACATGAGTATCGTTTCCGCCTGGTCATTGGCGGTATGGCCAACCGCAATGCGGTCCGCCCCTACCTCCTGAGCCAATTGCCTCATGAAGTCATACCGGGCTTTGCGCGCAGCGGCTTGAAACGATGAGTTCTGCCGTCGCTCGGCCAGCTTAGGGCGATGGATGACAAGGGGCAGATGTCGTTCCAGGCAAAAGGTACTCACAAACGATTCATCGCCGTTGGACTCTGCTCCGCGGAGTCCATAGTTACAATGAACCACCGTGAGCTTGAGGCGCCATGGGTCAGCCAGACGATGAAGGAGAGATATCAACGCAATCGAGTCAGCCCCGCCAGACACCGCTACGAGCATGTGGTGACCGGAATGGAACAACTGTTGCTGCCGCACTGTCCGAACAAGCTGGGACAACAACGCCGGTTGTGAGGCAGTCCTGGACGAAGGCTTCAGCACCATTTCCTCAACATCCAAGGTTATTGAGCCCTCTGCCGATTCGCCGTAGGTTGACACGCGCCTGCTCCACATCCTGGGCAATTTGCCTCGACAGCTCATCGGCAGATGCAAAGATATAGTCACCCCGTATCAGCCCCACAAACTGCACGAAAATCTCCTGCCCATACAGATCCCTGGTCTGATCCAACAGATTGACCTCGATCAGCCGTTCGCTCGCTCCAAAGGTCGGCCTGGTTCCAATATAGGCGATCGCGTCATAGATTTGAGCACCGTGGACAGTCCTTGCCGCATAGACTCCATCAGGCGGCACGACCCGGTCCGCTGGTAACCGCAGATTGGCCGTAGGCCAACCCATCGTCCGCCCCTGCTGCATCCCACGTACTACGATGCCTCGAATCCCATAAGTGCGTCCAAGCAACATGGAAGCCTGTTCCATATTCCCGGCCTGGATAAGACGGCGAATCCTACTCGAACTCACCACGTCTCCCTCAATCACCACAGGGGTCACGGGATGTACGCGAAAGGCGAACTGCTCTCCAAGACGCACCAGGTCATCGATACGCCCTGTGCGCCCCTTCCCGAACGCGAAATGGTTGCCCACGAACAACTCCGACAGGGTAAGAGAGCGATGCAGAATCTCTTCCGCAAACTGCGTCGGGCTCATGGCCGCAAAGGCTGGAGTGAAATCGAGGAACACCACTTCGTCGATTCCCGCGGCTTCGAGGTGTGCAAGTTTTTCCTCGGGGCTGGTGAGAAAGCGAAGATCGATATGGGGTGCGAGGATTTTTACCGGATGAGGATCGAACGTCAGCACGAGCGACGTTCCCCGCGCCTTCCGAGCCGTCTCAACCACCGTCTGCAGCAACGCCCGATGGCCCAAGTGGTGGCCATCGAAATTGCCGATCGTGGCGACCGGATACGCACGTGGACGGTTGTCGGAAAGCCCACGCGTCACTTTCAACATGGCCGTCAGCGGAGGAGACGCGCTGCGTCTTTGGCAAAGTAGGTCAGAATAAGATCTGCGCCGGCCCGCTTGATCGAAAGCAACGATTCCATCATCGCCCGCGATTCGTCGAGCCAGCCGGCGTTAGCGGCAGCCTTGATCATGCTGTACTCTCCGCTCACTTGATAAGCCGCCACGGGCAACAACATCTGGGCCCTGGCCGCAGCGATGATATCCAGGTAAGGCAATGCCGGTTTCACCATTATAACGTCAGCCCCTTCTTCGACATCAAGGGCGATCTCTCGAAGCGCTTCCCGACGATTGGCCGGATCCATTTGATACGACTGCCGATCCCCAAATTGTGGGCTTGAAAATGCCGCGTCCCGAAACGGCGCATAAAAGCATGAGGCGAATTTTGCGGCATAGGCCATGATCGGCAACTCTGGAAATCCAGCCTGATCCAGTTCGGCCCTGATCGCCGCCACCCGCCCGTCCATCATATCGGACGGCGCCACCATATCGGCCCCAGCCTGCGCATGGGTCCTGGCCATCGCTCGGAGGCACTCCAACGTTTCATCGTTGAGAATGCGCCCATCCTTGACGATGCCGCAATGGCCGTGATCGGTATATTCGTCGATACAGACGTCGGTCACGACCATCAGCCCCGGGACCTGTCCCTTCACTGCTTTGACGGCCCGCTGCACGATGCCATTCGGATCGAACCCCGAGGTCCCCCGAGCATCTTTCCGGTCAGGAATCCCAAACAGAATAATCGCGGCAATCCCCAAGACGGAAACCTCACTGGCTTCCTTCACCAAGAGATCGACTGAGAGCCGGAACTGGCCTGGCATCGAAGTGATCTCCTCCCGCCGATTTTGCCCTTCGACGACGAACAGGGGATAGATAAGGTCAGACGGGGCCAGACGCGTCTCCCGCACCATGCGACGGAATGCCTCGTGCTGACGCAGCCGCCTAAGCCGCTGGATTGGGAAGCTCATCGGATCACTTCCTTGGAAGATTGGTCAAGAACAGCACGAGGTCACGAACAGAGATCATACCCGCCAACTTGCCGTCCTGAGTGACGCCGAGATGGCGGATATGCGTCTTGGCCATCAGATCGTTGGCATCGAGCAGGGTCTTATTTTCATCAATCGTCAAGATCGGGGCCGACATAACCTGTTCGACCGTTGTCTTCTGGGTATCAGCTCCAGCCGCAACCACCCGCCTGACCATATCGGTATCCGTCAGAATACCGATGATCTCCTTCCCATGCGTCACGAACAGGCTGCCGATGCCACGATCCCGCATAATACGAGCAGCCATCTGAGCACTGGTGTCCCGCTCGACCGAAACAAACTTCTCTCTCGGAACCATGAACGACTTGACGGAAACCATAGTCCTGCCCTCCTTTTGGTAATTCGCCCCACTATCCCGATACCTTCGTCAACCTAATCCAGACATGGAAACGTCGACTCACGCCACATGCTTGAAATGCCTCACGATCGCTTCTGTCAGCGCCGGCACAGTGTTTGTCGCCGGCATGACTGTCACCGTCAACCCATACTCCTCCGCCGTACGTGCCGTAATAGGTCCGATGCAAGCAATGACCACCCGCGCGACGAGTGGCCTCACCGCATCCCGCCCCCCGAACACCTCGACAAAATTACGGACGGTAGAGGAACTCGTGAATGTGACGACCGCCACCTGCCCTTCGTGAAACTGTTGCGTCAAGGATGCAACATCCACGGCCGGAGCGATCGTGCGATAGACGGGGATCACATCGACAGTTGCCCCATGCGCGCGCAACTGTTCCGGCAAAATTTCTCGAGCCACTTCGGCGCGCGGGATCAAAATATGGCTCCCTTGTATTCCCACATGGGTTAATGAAGCAATCACTCCCTCTGCCTGATACTCGGAAGGAACGACATCGGGAGTGAGCCCATAAGCTCCCAGTTCCTGCGCAGTCCGTGGCCCAATCGCACAGAGGCGAAGATTTGCTAACGCCCGTGCATCCTTCTTCGCCACATGAAGACGCTCCATGAAGGGCTTCACCCCGTTGACGCTGGTAAAAATGAGCCATTGGTAGGTGTTCAGACGAGTGACTGCATCATCGATTGGCTGCCAACTGGCCGGGGGCACGATCTGAATCGTCGGAACTTCAACCGGCTCCGCACCATAGGCCGCCAGTAACTGAGAAAACTCGCGCGCCTGTTCCTGTGCGCGAGTGAGGACGATCCGTTTCCCAAAGAGCGGCTTGGCTTCAAACCAATTCAGCTGCCCTCGCAATTGCACCACCTTACCCACAACGATCACCGTAGGTGGTTCTAGATGCGCCGCTTCAGTTCGCTCAACGATATCACACAATGTCCCCACGATGGTCCGTTGACCGGCTCTGGTTCCCCAACGAATCGCCGCGACCGGTGTGTCCGGCGACCGGCCCTCCGACAGTAATCGGTCAACGATCGACGGAAGATTTTTCATGCCCATCATGAACACGAGCGTCCCGGATGCACTGGCTAATTTGGGCCATTCCAACAAGGCCGCAGGCTTGGTAGGATCCTCATGCCCGGCTACAAACGTGACCGTGGAGGCTAACGTCCGGTGGGTCACCGGAATACCCGCATAGGCAGGAACCGCAACCGCTGCCGTTACACCTGGCACAATTTCGAATTCGACCCCCGCAGCAGCCACCGCTTCTGCCTCTTCCCCGCCGCGTCCAAAGACAAAGGGGTCACCTCCTTTGAGCCTGACTACGATGTTCCCATCCTTGGCCCGTGCAATGAGCAGCCGATTGATATTGGCCTGGTCTTGATACCGTCCACGTCCCCGCCGACCGACATAGACGCGCTGTGCCGTGGCCGGAGCATGCTCCAGTAACGCAGAATTGGCGAGATAATCATAGAGGACGACATCGGCCTGTTCCAAACATTCCTTCCCTCTCAGCGTGAGCAGTCCAGGATCCCCTGGCCCCGCTCCAACTAAGAAGACCTTCCCCTTCTTCTGTTTGGTCATGGAGCCCCGTAGATCGCTTGCAGAATCCTATCGCCACCACGTGCGAGCAATCGTTCAGCAAGTTGGATGCCGATGGACTCCGGATCCTCAATGGTTCCTTCAGCGGTATCGCGAATGAGCTCTTTTCCATCCACGCTGGCTACCAATCCTTCCAGTGTTACCCCGGTTCCAACCACAGTCGCATGGGCGGCGATCGGAACCTGACAGCCTCCTTCGAGCCGATGGAGCAATGCACGTTCGGCAAGAACGGCAATCTTACTCGGCGCATGGTCCAGGCCACTCAATATCGAATGGATAAAGAGATCGTCCCGCCGCCCCTCAATCCCCAAGGCCCCCTGGCCAATGGCTGGTAGACTGATCTCCGGAGCAAGATACTCCGTAATTTCATGCGCCCAAGCCAAGCGGCGCAAACCAGCCGCCGCAAGCACGATGGCATCGAACTGTCCAGCCCGTAATTTTTTGAGACGGGTATCCAAGTTTCCGCGCAACATCGCAATCGTGAAGTCGGTCCTGGCATGCAAAAGCTGTGATTGGCGACGCAGGCTGCTGGTCCCGATCCGAGCAGCGTGGGGGAGATCCTTGAACGACTGCCCGTCACGACTGATCAGAGCATCGCGGGGATCCTCTCGTGGCGGCACACAGAGAATGGCTAATCCCTCCGGCAATTCCGTCGGCACATCTTTCATGCTATGCACCGCCAGATCGATCTCGCCGCTTAAGAGAGCTTCCTCGATCTCCTTGACGAACAGCCCCTTCCCGCCAATCTGAGCCAGCGGGACATCGAGAATCTTGTCTCCCGATGTTTGGATCTTCCGCAATGTCACCGTCACATGCGGAGCCAGTGTCTGTAACTGCCCCTGCACCCACTCGCTTTGCTGCACCGCCAGTTTGCTTCCGCGAGTTCCGAGCACGACGGTTGATCGTTCACCACCGACTGTTAGCATAGCTTCCTTTTGCGGATTGACGCGATGACACGGGAGATGACACGTCGGGAACCATTCGCTGGGTTATGAGCTTCTCCAAACTGTCATGGCGCCATCATTGATCGGGCATCTTCGAAGCAGTTCTGGGAGTTGCCTCTTCAATACCCTGTATGTCTGCCTGAGATGTATGGCAAGCCTCAGACTCAGATGACACACGCTGATTCACATCAGGGAGCGCAGGGTCGCTGAGACTGAAAAAACGTCTCGCGGCCTCGACGAAGGCAGCCCCCTCGGAGGAATTCACCTCAGCTTTGAGAGTCACCATCGTGTTATGAATGAGCTTATTCACGATGGACGACGCCAACGCTTCGACCATTTCACGTTCTTGGGCAGACAGATTCGCCAAACGAGCCAAGGCTTTGTCGAGTTCAACCCGCTTGATATCGTCAGCCCGTGAACGGAGCGCGACGATAGTGGGAGTGACCTCCAGAGACTGGAGCCATTGCCGCACAATCCCGACTTCATCCAGCACCATCCGCTCGGCTTTCTCAGCTTCGTTGAGACGCTCCCCACGGTTGTGCTCAACCCTGGTTTTCAAATCGTCGATGTCGAAGAGGAAAGCATTATCGACATGCCGTACCGCTGGATCGATATTGCGCGGGACCGAAATATCGATTAAGAACATCGGACGATTCATCCGTTGCCTGATCGAACGCTGGACGTCATCTTCGCCTACGAGGTAATGAGCGGCGCCGGTCGATACCAAGACGATATCGGCAGAGGCCATGTCCTCCCGAAACTCTTCAAAAGCGACCGGAGTGCCGCCAAAGCGGTTTGCCAATTCCACTGCATGCTGCGGATTCCTGGTCGTCACCCGTACATGCCGGACACCGCTGGCAATGAAATGCCTGGCCGCCAGCTTGGCCATCTCTCCCGCCCCGACCAACAACACCGTCTTCTCACTTAAGTCCGAGAAGATCTTTTTGGCTAATTCAACCGCAGCATAGCTGACCGAGACAGCCATCTCGGCAATCCTGGTTTCCGTCCGCACTCGTTTGGCGACAGAGATCGCTTTCTTCATGACCTTGTTCAGAATGATGCCGGTCGTCTTGTGTGTGAGCGCAACCTCGAAGGCATCCTTGATCTGGCCCAGGATCTGCGACTCGCCGACAATCATGGAATCGAGACTGGAGGCAACACGGAACAAGTGGCTGATCGCTCGATCCCCTTGATGCCAGTAAATGTGGGGGGTCAATTGCTCGGAGGACAACGAAAGGTGGGCGTCTGCCAAGAAGTCCTGGATTCCTCCATACCCTGATTCGATCTCATCGACGACGGCATAGACCTCGACGCGATTGCACGTCGACAATAACATCCCTTCCCGCACCCCCTGGTATGAGCAGAGCCTGGTCAGGGCTTCGCCCATCCGGCTCTCGGGGACCGCAAGTTTCTCGCGGATTTCGACCGGGGCGGTCTTGTGGCTTAATCCAACGACGACAATATGCATATTACGACACCGGTCCGTGGCTCTTGAGAACCACGCCGATCAGGGTCAAAATCACACCGGCAAATCCGATAATCGTAAGATATGCCGCACGTTTGGCTCTCCAGCCCACCGTGAGCCGCCCCATCAGTACCCCAAAGTAGAATACCCATGTCACCAAGGCTCCTGTTTGCTCGGGATTCCAGTTCAGATATGACCCACGGGAGAACTCGGCTGAAAGGGCACCGGTAATGATGCCGAGCGTGAGCAGTGGAAACCCTGTCACGATCGACTGCTGATTCAGATGGTCGAGAAAGTCCAAGGCCGGCAACTTTGAGTAGAGGACATTGAACCGTTTGGACTTGAGAAGTCCATCCTGAATCAGATACATGAGACCGGCCACAAAGGCGATGGCAAACCCCACCGTGCCGAGCATACTCAGGGTCACATGGACCCACAAGGTTCGGAATACCGGCGTAAGCGCCGGAGCGGTTTCCGGCAACGCTGCGGCAGAGACCAGTGAGACCAGTGCCAGAGGAAGGATGAATGAACCAAGTACGTGCAGCCGGTGGCGAAACTCCACGACGAGAAAGACCAGAATCAGCACCCAAGAAAAAAACGACAGGGCTTCCTGGAACCCCGGTAACGAAACTTCGGTCGCCCCGCTCATCCGGGCACCCAAGGCAATGGTGTGTGAGGCAAACCCGGTCGCGGTCATGCCCAGTGAGATATTTGACAGGGTTTCAGAAGGCCGGAGGACGTAGGCGAGAAAGGAGACAGCGGCCGCAAAATAGAGGACCATCGTCACCATAAAAAGCACTGCGGCCATAGAGATCCATCCCCTCGACTTTTCAGGACAAACGAGCTGGTATTAAACAAGGAATTATATCGATGGCACGAGATGGGAGTCAACCAAATGAACGGGAAGGAGTCGACCGATCAGCTACACCGGGCCTTCGTGGCACCCTCTATGTCGTCAGCACACCGGTTGGGCACCCTGATGACATCACCCTTCGAGCCCTGGCCATACTACGCCTTGTCATGATTGTCGCGTCAGAAGATCCTCGCGCAACTCAGGCGCTGCTGGCTCATCATGGAATCACTGCAACGGTCACACGCTACGGGCCGCACGATCGCCATGAGAAAATGCTGCTGCTTCTGCATCGACTCATGGAGGGACAAGATGTCGCTCTTGTCTCAGATAACGGCACCCCTATCATCTACGACCCGGGCTATCTGTTTGTGGCTGCCGCCTCTCAAGCCAGGATCCCCGTGATCACCATCCCCGGCCCCTCCGCATTGACGGCAGCAACAGCAATTTCAGGATTTTCCGGTGATGCGATCATCTTCGAAGGCCGTCTTCCCTCAACCAACCATCGCCTCCTGCAGTATCTCTCTCAATTTCGTAAAGAACGAAAAACTCTCGTGTTCTATGTCAGGCCAAGAGCGCTCACAGGGTTACTGAAATGTCTCACGCAGGTACTCCCAAGGAGGCGAACCGTCGTTGCGATGAATCTCACAACTGGTCAGGAGACGCTCTTTCGCGGGAAGCCGGATGAACTGCTCAGTCAGATCGGGTCAGTGGCGATGGACTCTTCAATCACTGTCGTCATTGAAGGGTATCGGATGAGAAAGCCCGGGAACAACTTGAGCCCATAAGTCGCTGCCGACTCCCCCTCACAGCGACGGATAAGAACTCGTTAAAACCCTTCGACGCGATCTTGCGAAACCACTGTGTGTCCCCCATTACTCATGCTGCGCAGGACGTTTCGTCTTGGATCTCCATCATCCAGAAGCACTGATCTCAAAGTGCAGTATCGAGTAACGGGATAGGGAGCGCAAAAAAGAAGGGGCAGCGCCTCGCTGCCCCTTCCTCACACTCTCACTGCATGTGTCCCGACTTAGTTCTGGCCCTTGACCAAGTTTGGCTTGTTGTAGTCCGTACCATAGTCTGACTTTGTGCTGCTCGCTCCATTGCTCCAGCCCGGTTGGGGCTCACATTGCCAGCAGGGGGCAGAACCGGTAAACTCACCAATCGTGCTCGTGATACCGGAATCGATTTTCCCTGGAAGAACGGAGCCAGCGATACCGCCGGTGATTCCACCACGACTCGTCGCAATCGCCCGTTCACTCTCAGGATCCGGACGCTGTCCCAGTCCTCCGAACCCTTGCTTGGTGGCATCTACATGGGTCACAGATGTCTCAATCACAAACTTCTTTCCCGTACCATAAGGTTGATGGGCCGTCGTTTCTTCCACCACTTGGATCGTGACATCGTCGCCGACATTGAGCTGCTTGATCGCTTGAATGTTCGAACGATCCGTGAGGTACAGGGTCACGACGGTACGCGCGCCATACCCTGACTTGCCTTCCTGCCCTTCGTCGAATACCTTGCCCGCTCCACCCGTTTCAACCATGAGCCTATTTTGGGCCAGGTCAATCGCAAACACCCGGCCATAGACTGTCTCCGGCTGCGACAAACGCTCCAAGAAATTGGAACGATCGAAGGTGGTCACACGCGTACTCGACCCCGACACATCACCAACTCCTTCTCCTACCCCCAATCCGGATTGGTTCGTCTGCAACCGTTCCTGGCCTGTTGCCACACTCACGGAACCGACAAAAAGAATTGCCGCTCCCAGCGCCAACACGTTACGCATGTGCTGCCTCCTCGGTGAGATTTATCAACATGAACCTGAAATGCCCGACAATGAAGTTGGAACCAACATCGTGAATTCGACGCTTCTTCTTCGTATAACAACGGAACTATAGGCGACGCTCTCGAACATGTCAACCGGGGAAAATGCCAACGTTTTTTGAATTTGTTCGCGCAGGATCCGAACGCTCGACTTGTGAAAATCCCACATCGCTCGTCGGCACTGTCTGAACCGATGGTGCCCAGAGGGAGGGTCGAACTCCCACTCTCTTGCGAGAACCGGATTTTGAGTCCGGCGCGTCTGCCAGTTCCGCCATCCGGGCATATCCGTTCAATCCATCATATGGGCGAATCTTCTTAACACGAAGCCATGCCCCGGTCAATCCACACCCCTCTTTCCTTACCTAGATCACAGTGTTACAATTCGTCGCTCATACTCACCTCATACCTATTGGGAAGGACTCTCACCATGGCAGAAGTCCAGTGCGTCACGTGCGGACAAGCCGGGGAAACCATCACAGACCCTCTCTTCATGGGAAAGCTTGAGACTGAAATCAAAGCCAAGGTTTGCAAGCCCTGTTGGAAAAAATGGGAAGGCATGCGGGTCATGGTCATCAACGAGTATCAAGTCAATTTGGGCGAAGAGAGCGGCAGAGAACTCGTCAAGAAGCAGATGAAGGCCTTCCTGAAAATCGGGGAACAGGCAGATACCGGAAAACTCGATCAGAACTATCGCCCACCTGCCTAAGCGCCGATTGCTGTGACCCTGAGTGGAGCCTCCTGACTCGACCGGTGATCGCCAGAACCTTCCATGAATTTCTCCAGCGATCTCACAGGCTTCGTTGACAGGCAGATTTCTGAAGTGCTACATTGACCCACTCGTGATCCATCTGCCAAGGTGATCAAGATCTCCTCGCTAGTGAGCTGAGGAAGGGGAGCAGGTTTGTTGTGATTACACAGATGCAGGTCAAGGGACTCATGTTCGACCCTTCCAATAATGCGTATATCGTCGTGTTACGCGACGAGGAGCATTCAGAGATGCTTCCCATTTGGGTTGGAAAGTCAGAAGCAGGCGCGATCAGCATGGCATTGGAAAACGTCACGCCGCCTCGGCCGATGACGCACGACTTCATGAAGTCGCTTCTCGATGTCTACGACGCCAAAGTGATCAGCGTCGTCATTACAGACCTGTCTGAGCACACATATTTTGCCAAAATCCATTTGATGTACGAAGATTCAGAATACACGGTCGATGCCAGACCCAGTGACGCGCTTGCGATTGCGCTTCGAAGCAACGCCCCAATTTTTGCGAACGATTCGGTCATCACCAAACAGAGCTCCGATGAACTCCAGCAGTGGCTAGAGAATCTCAAACCGGAAGATTTTGGCAAGCTGGACTCCTGATCCGGCCAGACGCAGGGCCTATGAGCATTATCGATATACCCAAAGAGCAGGACCTGGTCGAATACAGGGTGGATCGCATTCTTGAGGAGGCGAACACCGATACCAGAATTGTCGTCCTGGCACGACAGGACGCCGCCCTCGATACGTTTCCGATTTGGGTCGGCGCAGCAGAGGGTCACGCCATCAAATTGGCCCTCGATACCATGATTACGCCACGGCCGATGAGCCATGACTTGATCAAGAGCTTCGCCGAGCATTTGAACATTACGCTTCAACGCGTCGTGATCACAGACGTCAAGAGCAGCACCTATTACGCCACGGTCTATGTCTCGAACAAAGGCATCGAACGGACGATCGATGCCAGGCCCAGCGACGCCATCTCGTTGGCCCTTCGGGCACCTTGCCCGATCTACATCACCCAGGATGTGTTGAAGCGGCGGAGCACAACAAATCTCGACGCCTGGCTGGCTAAACTCGACTCGAAACCTATCGGCACACCGGAAGTGCAGGAAACCTAATTCGCACGAGCGTGAAGGAGCGGAAAGAGCGATGTTGACCTATATGCAAAAGCCTCTGGACGTGCAGGAGAAGTGGTACCTCGTGGATGCAGAGGGAAAGACGCTGGGACGATTGGCCGCTCGCGTCGCTGGAGTATTGCGCGGCAAACACCGGCCGACCTTCACCCCCCACGTGGATATGGGCGATCATGTCGTCATCGTGAATGCGGAGAAGATCCGTTTGACCGGCAACAAAATGGCCACAAAGCTCTATCGCCATCACAGCGGATATCCCGGTGGGCTGAAGACCGCAACCGCGCAGCATGTCTTCCGAAAAGATCCGACAGCACTCTTGACCAAAGCGATCGAAGGCATGCTTCCCAAAAACCCACTCGGAAACCATATGGCAAAGAAACTCCGCGTCTATGTCGGGCCTGTTCATCCCCACCAGGCTCAAGGACCGGAACCGATTACCCTGTAATCATCACCGCAAGCAAGAGAAGGAGACATTGGAGCATGGCAGTAGCGACTCAATATGCAACCGGACGACGAAAGTGCGCGATTGCCAGAGCCTGGGTCACTGGGAGGGCGGGCGAAATTACCATCAACGATCAGCCGATCGAGAAAGCATTCCCACGGTTGACCTTGCGGCAGATCATCCAGTTCCCGCTCGAAATCGGCGGCGTCGTCGGGCAATACTCGATCAAGGCCACAGTACAAGGAGGCGGACCGACCGGACAAGCCGGCGCCCTGCGTCATGCCATTGCGCGCGCGTTGGTGGAGCTCAACCAGCCGCTTCGCACACCCCTGAAAAAAGAAGGCCTGCTGACACGCGACTCGCGAGTCAAGGAGCGGAAAAAATACGGACAGAAGGGCGCTAGAAAGCGCTTCCAGTACTCAAAGCGTTAGACATCGGAGCCACAATCGGACAAAGGGAAGGCTCCAGGCCTTCCCTTTTTTTTGCGCGCGACAAGGTGACATCGATGAAGAACATACGAGTCGCAATCGCAGGGGCCAGCGGATATGCAGGAGCGGAACTCGTTCGCCTGGCAGCGCTCCACCCTCATTTTGAACTCTGCGCCGTCACTTCGGAAAAGTCGGCAGGGGTTCCTGTGGCATCGGTATTCCCTAGTCTGGCCGGCCTCGTGCCTCTTTCGTTTCAAGCTCTCTCACCGGAATCCTTGGCGGAGATGGCAGACGCGGTCTTCCTGGCCCTCCCCCACACCAAATCCTTGACGCCGGTCGCAGCTTGCATCCAAACCGGCAAACTGGTCGTGGACCTCAGCGCCGATTACCGGCTCAAGGATCCAGCCTTGTATGAGCAGTGGTACAAGACGCCGCATACCCATGCAGACTTGTTGAAAGATGCGGTCTACGGGCTCCCAGAATTGCATCGCACCGCCATCGCAAAGGCCAGATTGGTCGCGTCACCCGGCTGCTATCCCACCGCAGCTGTCCTGCAATTAGCGCCTCTATTCGCCCATAACTTGGTAGACTCGCAGGGCAACATCGTCATCGATGCAAAATCAGGCATCTCCGGCGCCGGACGCAGCCCGGCTCTTCCCTATCATTTCCCGGAAGCCCATGAATCCTTAGAGGCCTACAAGGTGGGGCAACATCGCCATACCCCTGAGATCGAACAAGAACTTGCCGGGTTGCTCCGACGCGTGTCTCAACCCTCCGAGACAGATGCCGCACCACCGATCGTGACATTCACTCCGCACCTTGTCCCGATGAACCGCGGCATCTTGAGCACCGCCTACTGCCGATTGAAGCGTCCGACGGCCCTGTCAGAATTGCGAGATCTCTATCGAACTTATTACAAAGGTGAGCGCTTCGTGAGAGTTCAGGACGACATTATGCCGAATCCCCGCTATATCAAAGCGTCCAACTATTGCGACATCGGAGTCTACCTGGACCCACGATCACAGTCGGTCATTACTGTGGCCGCTCTGGATAATCTTGTGAAAGGCGCCGCAGGCCAGGCGATTCAAGCCATGAACCTCATGGCCGGTTTCCCTGAGGACACAGGCTTGACCGCTCCCGCTGCCTATCCCTAGCAGGATGCTGAAAAAGTCTGCCAGCGTGATTGGAAGGTTAAGGCTGAGGCTAAGGTTGAGCAAACAAGAAACTGTTCGACACTTAACCTTAACCTCGACCTAAGCCTTCTCCATTCGCTGCGGCCTTGCTGAACAGCCTTTTTGAGCATCCTGCACAATGTGAATAGGATATATCCTCTCGATCATGAGCAAAAAAATAACAGCCGCATCTCCACGCCGCGGGATCACCGCGCCACAAGGCTTCCGGGCATCCGGCATCCATTGCGGCATTAAGAAACCCGGCCTGCTCGATCTCGCTCTCGTTGCCTCAGACCAGAGCGGCCCCATCGCCGGCGTCTTCACCCGCAACCAAGTGGTTGCGGCACCGGTCATTGTCGATCGCCTGCACCTGCGTCGGGGAATGGGACGAGCCATTCTCGTCAACAGCGGCAACGCAAACGCCTGTACGGGCTCTCACGGATTGGCAGCCGCCAGAATGACTGCCGCGGCGGTCGCTCGACATATGGGTATTCCTCTCGACCACGTGTTCGTCGGATCCACCGGTGTGATCGGCCGTGCGCTGCCGGTCCATCGAATTATCAAAGGAGTACCCCAGCTCCTCGCTCAGCTCAGCGACCGTGGAGGCCTGGATGCTGCCCGGGCAATCATGACGACCGATCTGCGGCCGAAATCCATCGCCCTTCAAGACACGATCGGCGGTCGTCTCATTACCATCGGCGGGATGGCCAAGGGATCTGGAATGATTCACCCCAATATGGCTACGATGCTGGCCTATTTCACCACAGACGCCTCAATCACGAAGAGCGCGCTTCAACAGGCCCTCAGACTCGCGGTCAACGAATCATTTAACTGCATCTCTGTCGATGGAGACACCAGCACCAACGACACGGTTCTTTGCCTGGCAAACGGAATCGCAGGGAACCGGACGGTCACAGCCGGCACAACCGCTTTCCGTCGATTCCTGTTACTCCTGACAGAAGCCTGTCAGGCATTGGCGATGGCTATTTGTCGCGATGGAGAGGGTGTCACCAAGGTCGTGAATGTCGAGGTGACCGGAGCAGGCAGCGTGAAAGAGGCACGGCAAGTGGCCCAAACCATTGCCACCTCGAATTTGGTCAAGACCGCCCTATTCGGGGAGGATGCCAATTGGGGCCGTGTCATGGCGGCGATCGGCCGAGCCGGTGTCCCGATTAACC
The DNA here is from genome assembly GCA_016219645.1 of Nitrospirota bacterium. Lineage (NCBI taxonomy): Bacteria > Pseudomonadati > Nitrospirota > Nitrospirota bacterium. Next base: position 80,617 of record JACRLR010000030.1, on the reverse strand, counting down.
CCTCGAAACTCACCCTGTCGTTTGGCGGGGTTCCGATGGTGAGGAGTGGAATGGGCTTAGGACTAGCTGCTGAACGCCTGATTGCAAAGGTCTTTCGTCAAAAAGAGTTTACCATCACTGTGGGGCTTGGGCAGGGACGTCATCGATCCCATATATGGACAACCGATCTCTCCTTCGACTATGTCCGCATCAACGCAAGCTATCGATCTTAGGGCCTGCTTTCGTTCAAGCACAGTTTGACTTCTGGCAATAAAATGGTGCAACATAGTGCCCCGAACCTATGAATGACACAGATGGCCGTGACCCCATACCATCCATACCGGGAGGGAGATTGAGATGAAACGACTGGCAGCCTTATCGGCTATATCGATCCTGGGATCACCCGCGCTCGCCCTGGCAGAAGAACACAGTGCAGGGTACCGGGGAATCGGGATGCTGTACTATATTTTCATGGCTGCGATTTTGATCTACGGTGTCAACGATGCCTTCGGCAAGAAGGCCATGTATGTGTTTGCGCCGATTATTATCATCGCGTTCTATCTTCTGTTGCCAGATAACTAAACCATTGACGCCAGGCTGTGATGTAAAAAGGGGGAGCCGGCCTTGGCCGGCTCCCCCTTTTGTTTTTTTTTCAATTTCCTTAAGAGACGAAATTAGGGTGGGAGGAGCGCGCACCTACCGAGGACAGCATAGGTACGGCGGTGATCTTGGCGGGACTTCAGGCTTCCCAGTCAAGCTGGGCCTGCACACCATCCCGACGCTCGATCCCCTGATGAACCATATTCCCTCGGGGCGTTAAGCTCCTCCCACAGGGATACGATATTCTTCCGATGCCGATCAGTCAAGTAATGAAACACAACAGAATGGTCAACAGTCCGCTGCTTTGCATACCTACTAGGCATGGCCCGTACCTTCGGCCTCTTCGTATTCATCGATGAGCTGTTCCAGTTCATCGAGTTCGGTTGGTCGGACATTCTGAAAGGAGACTCCGAATGTGTCCTCTCCGACCCACTGCACACGCGCTGTTTCAATTGAGAGCGGTTCCACTGCCCCAGGGAGGACGAGTCGTACACGGACTACCTTGCCGGGATAGACTTCAAGGTCACAATCGAACCTGGCACCACCGACTGAGAGATCCAGCGTGATCCCTTCGATCTCATGCGAGTTTCCCGACAGAAACCCCTGCACCTGGACCGGCACCCGGCGGTGTGTTCGTCGATCTACGCTACTCATTAGGTTCGCAGGCTCATCGTAACTATGGGTACGCGCCCAACTGGCCGACGCGCCAGACTTCTATTCTTCACGTATGTAGCATGCAATTAGCCGCGCTACTGACACCTTGATCGAACACGGTCTTTTCGACATTGATGGTTTTCACGATCCCATGCGGTATGCTCACCGCCGGAGCTTGAGAAGCTTACCGTCGAGGGTGGTATCAGCCATAAACTTCTCAAAATTCTTGTTGTACAGTTCGTTGAGAAGATCCTGGGCATCCTCCGGGTCGAACCAAAAGACCTGGCTGGTTCCAGTACTGGTGAGGGTTTCGCGGACCTGGCTCCCGTCAGCGTGATTCTTCACAAAAATGATCAACCGATTCTTGCCATTCAGGTCTGTCTGTCCCACACCGCTCTTGGCATTCACCGCGATATCGACAAGCTGGCCTGTGATGGTCACGTCTACCCCCGTTGCCCCGTTCCCTTTGGCAACAGCGGCATTCCAGCCTCGCTCTTTGAGATAGTCAGCGAAGGCCTGTGCCGTGGATTCGCCGAGGGTGCCACTGGAAAGATCGAAATGACTCTCTCCTCCCCATAGATGATATCTCGTGCCGAGATGCGATCGGTTCGTACGATTGTCTTCAAACGGCAGAACCGCGACGGTCCCTGAACTCATTGCGGCGACCTTCTTATCGACTCCATAGGCGATAGGCACCTTCAGGTCGATACGCTCGCCCTTAGCGCCACAGCCGGTCGCGAGCAAGATGATCCCGATGAATCCGATTGCTGCATTAGGATAGCGCCTCATGTGTACCTCCTTCGTGATGCGATCGTCTTACCCATACAATGGCGTTCCGGTGAGGCACTTGCTAAATCTTATTGCGTCACAAAATGTGCCCGCCGATTTTGTTGATAGCAGTTTTCGTTCTGCCGCTGGCAGGAAGGTCGCGTCTCTCCGTAGCTGATGATCTGGAGCTGGGAGACCGGAACCCCCGAGTCTTGTAGATACTTCTTGGCAGCGCGGGCCCGTTTTTCTCCCAGGACGAGATTGTATGCCAAGGTGCCTCGTTCATCACAATGGCCTTCGATCAGCACGGCCTTACTACCATTGGAGCGAAGCCAACCGGCATTGGCATCCAATACCGGCATCGCATCCGGGCGGATTTGAAACTGGTCGAAATCGAAAAATATGTCGCCCAATGTATTGCCGGCAGAAACAGTGCTGGACTGCAGCGGGAGACTGGATGGCAGACTGCTGGATGGCCGGTCGAACGAGCGTTCCGGTGGTATCGGTTTGATCGCATCCGGCAAGATTTCCTCACTCTTGCTCTGACCCGTCTTTGAAACGTGATCTCCCTCCGAGGAGGAGGCTCGCTTACTGGAACAGCCTGCAAATAGAAGCATGCCGCTCAGGCATAGGCACAGGCTGACGACTCTTCGGTCCATGGCATAACCTCCTCATTGTTGCGATCATTGGCCAGGCTGTTCGTCAGGGGCTGAATCGCGTGATAGAGATACCGATCTGCTGCTCTTACTTATAGGTGATCAGCGGGTGACCGTCAACCCGGGATCTCCCCCCCTCCCATGACAACGTAACTGACACTAGCAGGCTGTTGAGAAAACCCGCCAGCAGGGGGAGGGATGGCCCGGTGAGTCCCCTGTACTCGCGCAACGCGCGGCCTCAGCAGGCCCTCGTTGGACGCGCGCAGTGGGGGACTCATCCGGGTCATCCCTAGGATGACCGTAACCGAGCGAGCAGGGAAGAACGATCGTTGCTCGCTTGCTGCGGCCTTGTACGCGGTCACGGCGCATCTATGGTAAAGAGGCTGTCTTGGCAGACTCAGGGCGGGCGGGTGAGAAATCGGCCTTTCTGAACAGTCTGCAATGGCTTCTGAACATATCTGCGTGTATCTAGACTTTGCGTGGCTGTTCCGCTCAAGTAGTTTGTCAACACACTGCTCGACGAGCGGACCCATTTTAAGGCCGGAAGTTGCATCCATCTCCGGCTTTCGATAAGGTGCGGCTCATGACCCATTCCCTCGCGCGTTCGCTCGCCCTTGCTGGTGCGAGCGGGCTTTTCCTCCCGCTGAGTTTCCCGAAATCTGATCTCGGACTCTTGGCCTGGGTTGCCCTCGTACCGTTGCATTGGGCATTGGACGGCAAGAGCAAACTTCAGGCGTTTTGGATCGGCTGGCTCTCCGGTACGATTGCCTTTACGGGCATAATGGCCTGGGTAGTGACCGCCATGAATACCTACGGTAAGGTTCCGCTCGTGATCAGCTATGGCCTTATGTTGCTGCTCGCGGCCTACCTCGGCCTCTATGTCGGCCTCTATTCTGCCGGAGCCGTGTGGTTTCAGATCCTCATCCCACGCTACGGTCTCTTTGCCCTTCCTTGCCTGTGGGTCACCCTTGAGCTCATCCGAACCTATGCCTTGAGTGGATTACCCTGGGGCCTCCTTGGCTATTCTCAATACCGTCAGCTTGAAGTGATTCAGATCGCAGACCATATGGGGGTCTACGGAGTCTCGTTTCTTATTGTATTGATGAATGTCACGCTCGCTGAATTGCTGGCCTGGCTGATGCCTCTGCGCAGGAAATTCCGCCCTGCAAGGCTTCCTTGGGAACTGATGGCCATGACGGCGTTGTTGATGACCCTCTCATGGCAATATAGCCTGGGGACATTATCCGAGGCCCCCTTCGCCGGCATTCCTCGATCGTCAATCAGCATAGGAGTTGTGCAGCCGAACGTCGATCAGGCAGTGAAGTGGGATACAGCCTATCGAGAGGAGACCCTCGCACGCTTTGACCGGCTGACGGAGCAGCTCGGCCCTGCCACTGACTTGGTGGTATGGCCGGAGGCCGCAACACCTTTTGTGTTTGAGCGTGAGCCGGTCTACCAGCTGCAGCTCATCGGGTTGGCTAATCGTACTAAGACACCGATCTTATTTGGAAGCCCCGCCTTACGCTACTATCCGGATCGGCGACCCTACCTGATGAACAGTGCCTACCTCCTCTCCCCCGATGGCCAAGTGCTGGGGCGCTACGACAAGCAGCATCTGGTGCCATTCGGCGAATATATTCCGTTCAAATCGTCGTTCCTATCTTTCCTGGATAAATTGGTCGAAGGGATCGGTGATTTTGAAGCAGGGCCTAGTTCGACAGTCTTGACCTTGCCCCCTAAAGCTCAGCCCACAACTTCCGGGGCGACGGGAGCACCGCCACGAGCTGTGAAATTCGGGGTGGCAATCTGCTACGAAGTAATCTTTCCAAATCTCGTACGGCAATTCGCGGCGAACGGGGCGGAGTTCTTGGTGACTGTCACGAACGATGCCTGGTTTGGTCAGTCAGCGGCAGCCTCCCAACATTTTTCAATGGTCGTGTTTCGCTCCGTCGAGAATCACCTGGCTTTCGCTCGCTCCGCCAACACCGGTATCTCAGGATTCATCGACCCGTTCGGACGGATCGTCGAAGCGACACCGGTCTTTACGGAGCAGGCCCTCAAGGCTACGATGCAGGTCTGGCGTCCGGATACGTTTTACAGCCGCCATGGCGATGTGTTTGCTTACGGCTGTGCTATAATCTGCGCGCTTTTGTTCCTCTTCGGCATATTCCGAACCAAGGAATCTGAGCCAGACGCAGTGCCGATATAACCGAAAGGATCCGTAGGATGTTAGACGAGGTCAAGTATCGCGTCAGGTCCATCGAACAACTGGTATCAGAACTACGGGGGCATCTTTGACTTCGCTCGCATGACGGCCGAGCTGTCTCATCTGGAAGAGCAGGCTTCGCGACCTGATTTTTGGAGCCAGGCTCAGAAGGCCGCCACGATCAGCCGGAAAAAATCTGCACTTGAGCGTGACCTCCAGCAGTGGCGCGATATCGATGGGAAACAGGAGGATATCGGCGCCTTGCTTGAATTGGCGGAAGAAAGCGGCGATGCAGGTCTATTAAAGGAGTTGACGTTCGAGCTCGATCGATTCGAGCAGAAGCTTTCCGCCCTTCGGCTTGAGTTGCTGCTCTCTGGCGAACTGGACATCAACAATGCAATCCTGGCGATCCACCCGGGAGCCGGCGGGACGGAATCGCAAGATTGGGCACAGATGCTGCTTCGGATGTACGTCCGTTGGGCCGAGAGTAAAAAGTTCAAGGTTGAAACGCTGGACCTACTTGCGGGGGAAGAAGCAGGCGTGAAGAGCGTCACTCTCTCAGTGACAGGCGCCTATGCCTATGGCTATCTCAAGGCCGAAGCAGGCGTACACCGGCTCGTGCGCATTTCACCCTTTGACGCGAACAAGAGGCGGCACACCTCCTTTGCATCGGTCTTTGTCTATCCCGAGGTGGACGAGGATATCGACCTCGTGATCGAAGATAAAGATGTCAAGATCGATACCTTTCGGGCCGGTGGCGCCGGCGGTCAAAACGTGAATAAGGTTGAAACGGCCATTCGTATGACGCACCTGCCAACCGGAATCGTGGTGCAATGTCAGAACGAACGGTCACAGCTTCAGAATCGCAACGGCGCCATGAAAGTGTTGAGAGCGCGTCTCTACGAACTCGAATTGAAAAAGAAGGAAGCGGAGTTCACCGCGATTGTCGGAGAGAAGAAGGATATCGCCTGGGGCAGCCAAATCCGATCCTATGTGTTCCAGCCCTACCAAATGGTCAAAGACCACCGGACCGGCTATGAAGTGGGCCAAGTCGCAGCGGTCATGGATGGTGATCTGGACGGATTCATCGAGGCCTATCTGAAGATGAAGCAGCGTGGCGTCACGGCTCTCAGCTATCAAGAGTCGGGGACGGACGAATTCGACACTTAACCGAGGAAAGAAGATCGCACGGAATGGAAGAACTGAACGAACAGCAGCAACAACGGATCAAGAAACTCGACTCGCTGCGTGAAATGGGAGTCGCGCCCTATGGAGCGCGGTTCGAGGCAAAAGACCGTGCGGGCCGACTGATCGAACTCCATGGCGAGAAATCCAAAGAGGTCTTGGAAGCAGAAACGATCTCCTGCTCCCTAGCGGGACGCATCGTCGCCCTTCGGCGATTCGGGAAGGCAGGCTTTGTGGTGCTGCAAGACGGATCAGACCGGCTTCAAGTCTATCTCAAAAAAGATCATCTATCGGAGCAGGGCTATCGCGTCGCCGAACTGCTCGATTTGGGCGATTGGATCGGTATAACCGGCACTCTATTCCGTACAAAGACAAATGAATTCACGGTCGATGTCACCCAGCTGACTTTCTTAAGTAAAGCCCTCAGACCGCTCCCAGAGAAGTGGCACGGGTTGACAGATGTGGAAACCCGTTATCGGCAGCGCTATGTTGACTTGATCGCCAACCCCGAGGTCCATGGCATTTTTTCCACCCGCAGCAAAATCATCGCCGAGATCCGTTCCTTCTTGATTGAACGAGGCTTCCTGGAAGTCGAGACGCCGATGATGCACCCGATTCCAGGAGGAGCGGCGGCCAAACCCTTCGTCACCCACCACAATGCACTCGGTGTCGATCTCTACCTCCGTATTGCACCGGAACTCTATTTGAAACGGTTGATCGTCGGCGGCTTTCCCCGCGTATTTGAAATTAACCGCAATTTCCGGAATGAAGGCATCTCGACGATCCATAATCCGGAATTCACGATGCTCGAGTTCTACGTGTCCTATGCCGACTATCAAGACCTGATCATCCTGACAGAGCAACTCATCTCCTCGTTGGCACAGCAGGTCCTCGGAAAAACGGTCATCGACTACCAGGGGAAGGAGATCATACTGACACCTCCCTGGCGTCGTTGGTCCTATCACCAGGCGATTCTGGAGGTGAACAGCCTCGATCCTTCCGTATTCAACAATCAGGACGCCGCTGTTGCGGCGGCTAAGAAGCTTGGGATCGCGGTCGATCCGAAATGGCCGCTCTTCAATATCGTGAACGAAATATTCGAGGAGACTGTGGAGCCCAATCTGCTGCAGCCGACGTTCATTACCGACTACCCGATTGAAATATCCCCCCTCGCACGACGCAAAGACTCGAACACGGCCTTGACTGATCGCTTCGAACTCTACATTGCCGGACGGGAGATCGCCAACGCCTTTTCTGAATTGAATGATCCTCTTGACCAACGGGAGCGGTTCGAGGGACAAGCGGCGCAGCGGGCGGCTGGCGACGAAGAGGCCCATCTGGTGGATGAAGACTTCCTGCGCGCCCTGGAGTACGGCATGCCGCCAACCGCGGGCGAAGGCATCGGCATCGACCGGCTGATCATGCTTTTTACCAACCAAGCTTCGATCCGCGATGTCGTCCTCTTCCCTCAACTGAGACCCGAGAAATAACGGTGGCCCTCCCCTACGAAATCTTCGTCGGATTGCGCTATCTGCGCGCGAAGCGTCGGAATCGGACGATTTCCTTGAACACAGTGGTCTCCATTGCCGGAATCACCCTCGGTGTGGCAGCCCTGATCGGAACCGTCGGCATCATGACCGGATTTAAAGAAGACATTCAGGCAAAAATTCTTGGAACGACGGCCCATATCATCGTGCAGGATCGAATGAAGGAGAGCATGAGCGAGTACGATCCCGTCACCACACAGGTCGCAACCGTGCCGGGAGTCGTCGCGGCAACTCCCTTTGTGCTCAAGCAGGTCTTGCTCACGACCCCGACCGCTGTGCAGGGCATCGTGATCCGAGGCATCGATCCGCAACGCGAAGGCACAGTGACGGAGCTGGCTAAGAATCTCTCGACTGGACAGTTGGAGGACCTCAGCAGACCAGTCAAGATCAAGCAGCCGCCGGCAGACGACCCGAACGGCCCCGCGGTCGAGACAGAAAAACCCGGCATCATTCTAGGCAAGGAACTGGCCTTACGGCTCGGTGTGTTCGTCGGCGACACGGTAAATGTGGTGTCTCCTCCGGCCGGCCCGATCAGCGCAATCGGCATGGTGCCGAAGATCAGGACCTTTGCGTTGGTCGCGCTGTTTTCATCCGGTATGTATGAGTACGATTCCTCACTGGCCTATATCGATCTCGCGGAGGCGCAAAAGTTTTTCAACATGGGGCAGACCGTTACGGGCATCGAGATCAAAGTTGTGGACGTCTTCCACGCAGCGGAAACAGCCCGGGCCGTGGAACAATCGCTTGGTTTCGCCTATGGCGCGCGCGACTGGATGCAGATGAATCGCAATCTCTTCTCGGCGCTCAAGCTGGAAAAGACGATGATGTTTCTCTTGTTGGTTCTGATCACGATCGTGGCCTCCTTCAACATCGTGAGCACCCTCACCATGATCGTGACGGAGAAGCAAAAGGAAATCGCGATCCTCAAGGCGATGGGCGCAACGCGCAAAAGTATCAGGCGCATCTTCATGCTGAACGGGTTGATCATCGGCCTATCCGGGACAGCCATCGGCATTCCGGTCGGCTATGCGTTTCTCTGGCTGATCCAGACCTTCTGGACCTTCGACCCCTCGGTTTATTACATTTCGCGAATCCCCGTCCATGTACAGGCCATGGATGTCCTCCTGGTGGCCGGTTCCGCAATTCTGATTAGCTTTGCCGCCACGGTCTATCCCTCGCTCCAGGCAGCCAAGCTCGAGCCGGTGGCCGCACTGCGTTACGAATGATCATGCCGGCCTTTTCATCATCATTATTCCTTTGCTCCGGAGCTCCGGCGTGATCACCGTTACCGATCTATACAAATCGTTTCCGATGGCCGGACAGGCCCTCACGGTGCTGAAGGGCGTCAATCTAAAGATTCAGCGTGGGGAGCTGATTGCCATCGTCGGGGCGTCGGGAGCAGGAAAGAGCACGCTGCTCCACATTATTGGAACGCTCGATCGCCCGACCACAGGGATGGTGCACTTCGACGGCCAGGATATATTTCAGATGACAGAAGGAGCGCAGGCGGACTTTCGGAACCGGCGGATCGGATTTGTCTTCCAGTTTCATCATCTCCTGCCGGAGTTCACTGCGCTCGAAAATGCCTGTATGCCCGCCTTGATCCAACGACGTGATCCGACAGACGTTGAACCGGAGGCGATCACCCTCTTACAGGAGGTCGGGCTAGGTGCCCGGTTACACCACAAGCCTGGGGAATTGTCCGGCGGTGAGCAACAGCGCGTGGCGGTCGCACGGGCCCTCTTGCAGAAGCCGGATCTCGTGTTGGCAGATGAACCGACCGGAAATCTAGATACCCATACGGGCGAGGCGCTCTTTGCAATGATGCGTGAGCTGAACAAGGCCCGCGGAACTACCTTCGTGATCGTTACCCATAACGATAAGCTGTCTGCCCAAGCGGACCGTATCGTACATATGCAGGACGGTCAAATTGTGTGAGAGTATGCACACCTAGATATGTATACTTATTAGGTATTGCACCAACCAGCCGACACATCATTTACATTTATGGGGCTCTCTCGTCTAACCTTGACGAGGACCGATTAGTCCCCTAGACTCACTAAAAGCCCTGATTTTAGTGGGAGCTGTTATCCGATGGGTTTCCTTACAGTACTACGCACCATTGCAACCATAATCATCGTGGTACTGCCGGGACAAGTTCTGGCAGTTGAATTTGTTACTGTCGGTCCCCGTGCGGCAGGGATGGGAGGAGCAGGCGTGGCAATCACGACCGATGCCTACGCCACCTATTGGAACCCGGCAGGATTAGCCATGCTCAAATCCGCTGATATTCGCATTCAAGGAACAGTCCAAGTCACTGGTCGTGAAGATATCGTCAATGCACTGGATGATTTGAAAGACTTCAATCCTGGCGATCCGTCGGCGGCGACGAAAGCCCAAAGCATCGCGAATCAGATCAATCGCTCCGGCGCCACAATCTCCGGACTTGGTGCCGGAGGCCTCTATTTCAAAGGCCATTTCGGCGAACATGCCTTTGGATTCAACGTATCTGATGTTGCAACGTCAGGAGGGTTTGTCAGTTCTCCGGTGGTGGCCTCGGGGACCAATATTACCGGTCAGATGGCGCTGCGGGGATTGGAAGCCAGGCAAGCGGCCTTTTCCTATGCGTATTCCTTTGCGGATAAAACCTTTGCCATCGGCATCACGAGCAAGATCATTCAAGGTGCAGCATACAATACTACGATCAACCTAACGGGCGGGCAGGATCCGAATCTCATAGACAATTTTGGAAAGGCCAAGATTTCCACCTCATACGGCATAGATATCGGAGCGATGTACCGTCCGTCTTCATGGTTGCGATTCGGCGTGATCGGCAAAGATCTGAATCAACCAACCTTCGACGCTCCGGGCGGCCTCCAGTATAAGTTGACTCCTCAGGTACGCGGCGGCCTAGCGGTAAATCCCTGGCCGACGATGACCATCACTGCGGATATGGACATTACCTCCAATCAGACGCTCGTCCCGGGGCTCAAGAGCCAGGTGCTGAGTCTCGGCATGGAACAAACGATCCTCTCGGAGTTTCTCTCGTTCCGGGTCGGAACGTATAAAAACGTCCAGGATGCGGGATCAATCTTTACACCAACCGCCGGATTGGGAATTCGTATCTACTCGTTCCGCATGGACCTTGCGAGCGGTTATGATTTTGATAAAGGGGGAGCCATCGCCTCCGGCGCTCTTGCCTGGATCTTCTAGATGGTATACTGACAACATGTTCGTGCTTCACGACATCCGACGTGCGATCGCTCTCTGCCTTCTTCCGCTCCTAGTCGTCGGCTGTGGAGGCTTACAGGAAGTATGGGAAGGACCAGGGGCGGGAGGATTCAGACCTCAAGCCATCGCCGTGCTTCCTCCCATGGCGAGCCAATACGACAGCGCGCGTGAGGATATCCAAGAGGTCCTGTCAAAAACCCTGAATAACAAGGCCAATATCGAGCGCGTGGTATCTCCTGAAAATGTGACGGATATCTTCCAGAGTTCGAAAGAAGCATTCGATGCACTCGTGTTTTATTTCTCCCGTTTGGAAATGACAGGTCAATCCGACAAGGAGTCCGCTGTGAAGTTGGGCAAGGCGCTGAATGTGGACTCGTTTTTAGTCGTGCGGGTGAACTCATGGGAATACGTGCGTAAAGAAGGGGATAATGTCGGTCGAGTGGGCCTGAACCTCCGCCTGGTCGATGCCACGACAGGCACCACCGTATGGAAGGCGCGACATGAACGGTCAAGCAGTTATATGTTCTACCGGCCCTATCTAAAGGATGTCGCCAAAGAGCTGGCAGCTGAGATGATTAAGGCCATGCCTCCCCACCCCAAAGAATAATCCCCACCCCCATTTTTGTTTATTTGGTTTGTCTGGTTTGTCTGGTTTTTTGGTTGGACGAAACTAACCAGATGAACCAAATCAACAAAACAAACCAGATGAACCAGAGAGACCAGACAGACCGCACGCGCAGGCTTTTTCAGCATCTTGCTAGCGGGCTTTAGCCTGAGCCGTTTGCATGGCAGTTTTCAATGAGCGGACAAATTCCGCCACCTTCTTCACCATCTCCGGCTTCTGCTGGTGTATAGCGATCTGCTTCACAATTGCGCTGCCGACGATCACCCCATCGGCAATGGCCGCAACATCGGCAGCGTCCTCCGGCGTGGCAACCCCAAAACCAACTGCCACCGGGACCTGGGTGATTTTTCTGATTTTTTTGACGTTCTTACCCACATCCGCCACGTTGCGTAGTTTTGCACCGGTAATCCCTGTGAGTGACACGCAATAGACGAACCCCTCCGACTGACGAGCGACAAATGTCCGTCGTTCCGCGGTGCTTGTAGGGGCGAGAAGGAAAATCAATTGAAGCCCAGCTGCTGCGGCAGGTCCTTTGAGGGGGCCTGCTTCATCCGGAGGCATGTCCGGTACAATGAGTCCGTCGACACCGGCCTGAGCCGCCTCATGGCAAAACCGCTCAGGACCAAACGCGTGAATATTATTATAGTAGACCATCAAGACCAGGGGAATCTGAGTCGTGCCCCGGACCCGTGCGACCATGGGAAGGATCGTTCGAAGCGATGTCCCACTCCGTAAGGCCCGGGCTGCAGCCTGTTGGATCACAGGGCCATCGGCGATGGGATCGGAAAATGGGACACCCAGTTCAATGATATCGGCTCCCGCCTGCTCCAGTTCCACGACAAGTTGTTCGGTCTCTTGCAGTGAGGGGTCGCCTGCCATCACGTAGGCAATAATGGCCTGCTCACCTTCCTGCCGAAGCCTGGCAAAGGTCCGGTCGAGCCTCGATGTCACAACGTGATCCCCCGCAGCTTCGCGACGATGTGGACGTCTTTATCTCCACGACCTGATAGATTCACGACCAGAATCTGGTTCTTTTTCATCGTGGGCGCCACCTTCACTGTATGGGCAATGGCATGGGCACTTTCGAGGGCCGGCATGATCCCCTCTTCTCTGGTCAGCAGATCGAATGCGGCCATAGCTTCGTCATCTGTCACCGAGGTATATTCGGCTCGGCCTCGATCTCGCAAGTAACTGTGCTCGGGACCGACCGCTGCGTAATCCAACCCTGCTGAAACCGAGTGAGTCTGATTAATTTGCCCGTCGGCATCCTGGAGCAGATACGTCATGGTACCTTGCAGGACTCCTGGCTTTCCTCCGGCAAATCGCGCCGCATGTTTTCCGCTTGCGACTCCCAGGCCGCCGGCTTCGACACCGATCATCTTCACCTGTTTGTCCCGGATGAAGGCATGGAAGAGTCCTATGGCATTGCTGCCACCGCCGACACAAGCGATGAGGCAATCAGGCAACCGGCCTTCCGCCGCCAGAATCTGTCGCCGGGCTTCACGTCCGATGATGGATTGAAAATCACGGATCATCATCGGATAGGGATGGGCCCCGAGCACTGAACCGAGAATGTAATGGGTCGTGCGGATATTCGTCGTCCAATCCCGCATGGCTTCACTGATGGCATCTTTGAGCGTCCGGCTTCCCGCGTCAACCCCCGTGACGGTTGAGCCGAGCAATCTCATCCGGAAGACGTTCAGTGCCTGGCGCTGCATGTCTTCAGTCCCCATATAAATTTCACATTGGAGACCGAACATCGCAGCGACGGTCGCCGTCGCCACCCCATGCTGTCCGGCGCCGGTTTCAGCGATGATGCGCGGCTTTTTCATCCGCTTTGCGAGAAGCCCTTGTCCAATCGCATTATTAATTTTGTGGGCCCCGGTATGACAGAGGTCTTCACGCTTCAAATAGATCTTCGCTCCACCCAATCGTTTTGTGAGTCGTTGGGCAAAGTAGAGCGACGTGGGTCGGCCAACGTAGTGCTTCAAATAATAGGCAAGTTCAGACTGGAAGCGCCGGTCCTTTTTTACACGGGTATATTCCTGCTCCAATTCAAGCAACGCAGGCATCAGCGTCTCAGGGACATAGCGTCCGCCATAGACCCCGAATCGACCTTGCTTGTTGGGAACAGAACTCATCGCAGCCCTCGCGTTCGCGTTGCAGGATGCAGTATAAATGGGCTCATGCTGGGGAGACAACCCTGGCCGCTCGGATGAATGCGCGCACTTTCTCGTGATCCTTCTTGCCCGGTTCCCGCTCAACGCCGCTGCTCACATCCACGCCGTACGGCTGTACCGTCAGAATTGCCTTCTCAACATTGTCAGGGGTGAGCCCTCCGGCCAGGAGAATGTTCGCAGCTTTGGCCACTTCTGCAGCAAGCTGCCAATCAATCGCCTGTCCAGTCCCTCCATAGGCCTGATCCGAATAGGCGTCCAGTACGAACCCGCGTACGCCTGCCCTCCCCCGAAACTCTGCCAAGGCGAGAAAGGTGCTCCGATCTTTTACCCGAAGTGCTTTAAGAACCGTACGACCTAACTCTTTGCAATAGATCGCCGATTCGTTTCCATGCAATTGCGCAAGCGCAAGTCCACAGTCATCCATGATGTTCCGTACTACTTGCTGTTCTTCGTCGACAAATACACCCACCGGTATCACCAAGGGTGGCAAGCTCATCATGATCTGCCGGGCCAGCGTCGGTTCGATATACCGAGGGCTTTTCCGATAGAAGACAAATCCTAAAGCATCGGCCCCGGCATCGACTGCTACGGCGGCGTCTTCGGCGTTGGTAATACCGCAGATTTTGATTTTGATTGTAGCGGCCATCTTGGTAGGCTGTGGATAAGCTTTCTTTATATACCATACTCTGTTGGTATCAAACCTGCTGACACCGATGTCAACAGAGCCGCAGGGTGCTCAAAAAGGCTAGGTGTCTCACCCGCCCACCCACTGGCACGCCGAGACGTGCCATTTGCCCACGCGAGGGCTTTCTGATTCCCCAACTTCCCCAGAGGGAGCAGGCAGATTGTTCTTTACTGCGCGCGTTTTCCCAATTCCCCATTCTAATTTTCAAGGGTAGCCTGGTCGATCCTCGATTGCGCGCGTCGAACGAGCACATTCTTATCGTGCGCGTTCCGCGAGCAAGAGGACGGCCAGGCTACCCTTCACATCCTTCTGAGGCCGCGCGTTGCGCGAGCACGGGGATCGTTTTAGCTACCCCATCCCCCATTTTCTGTATCCTGCTATGCGTGTGACGGAGCCGGAACTCCTCGTAATTCACGGATTTTACCTCCAATGTCATCGGCTCGGATGAGGGATTCTCCGACAAGCATGGCATGGACGCCGGCATCGACCAATTGCACCACATCTGCGCGCTGATGGATGCCGCTTTCACTCACGATCAGCTTGTCGGCGGGAATCCGTTTCGCCAATCGCACGGTAACACCCAGGTCGGTCGTAAAGGTCTTAAGATCTCGGTTATTGATACCAATCAGCCGCGCCTCCGGCAGTCGCTCCAATACGATATCGAGTTCGCGCTCGTGATGGGTTTCGATGAGCACATCCAAGCGTAATCCTCTGGCAAGGGCGTAGAAGTCTATCAATTGCTGTCGTTCGAGTGCTGCGACGATCAAGAGAGCGGCGTCGGCGCCATACGCGCGCGCTTCATAAAACTGGATCTCCTCGACCATGAACTCTTTGTTCAAGGTCGGCATGGGTACCAATTGTTTGATCTCGCTGAGGTACTCGAGGCTCCCTTGGAAGAAATCCTTATCGGTTAAAACAGACAGGGCCGAGGCCCCATGGTCATGGTAGGCTTTGGCAATTCCCAGGTAGTCAAAGCGGTCAGAAAACTCTGGCCGGAGGAGCCCTAGGCTGGGTGAGGCCTTTTTGACTTCGGCAATCAACGCTGGACTGCCGGCCGTTCTTGTCGCTTCGAGCGCCACAGAAAAGCCGAGGGGTCCCGGCGCGTCCTGAATCTTCGCCTTTAGCTCAGAGAGGTAGCCCCGGCTTTGTTTGTGTCGGAGTTCCGCTTTCTTATGCTCCAGGATGCGGGAGAGAATCACGATCGTGTCATCCCCTATTCGTAAATGCGACCAGGAGAGCGAGCTTTTCAGCTGCGGCACCAGAGTCTAGCGTCTGGCCTGCCAAGAGAAATCCATCATGAAGGCTCCTCGCCTTGCGCCCAGCGACAAGGGCCGGAGCGGCATTCAAACAGACAATGTCCCGTTTCGGCCCCTTTCGCCCTCGCAGAATGTCACGAGTGATCGCGGAATTTTCTAGCGGCGTCCCGCCGGCTAGCTGTTTGGCTGGAACCAATGCCAGTCCGAAATCCGCCGGGTCCATGAGATAGTTCGAAAGAACACCTCCTTTGGCTTCTGAAATCTGCGTTTTTGTGGTCAGGGTGATCTCATCCAGTCCATCCATCCCATGTACGACAAAACAATGTTGCGATCCCAGGTGCATAAGCACGGTCCCCAGCAGAGAAGTCAATCGACTTTCATAGACTCCGAGTACCTGGATGGCGGCTCCTGCGGGATTGGTCAGCGGGCCTAAGAGATTCAGCATGGTTCTGATGCCCATCTCTTGTCTGGGGCCGACACAATGTTTCATCGCGCCATGATACAGCGGGGCAAAGAGAAAGCCGATTCCGACCTCATTGATACAATCGGCTACCCGTTCAGGCGGCAGATCGATTTTGACTCCGAGCGCCGAGAGGACGTCGGCGCTCCCTGACTTGGATGACACAGAACGATTGCCGTGTTTGGCAACGGTCAGACCAGCGCCTGCAAGAACGAGTGCGGTTGTGGTGGAAATATTGAACGTGTGCGCGCCGTCACCGCCTGTTCCGCAGGTATCCACGACCAACGGATCTCCGACTGCGATACGAAGGGCCTTGGCCCTCATAGCCCGCACGGAGCCGGTGACTTCTTCAACCGTCTCACCCTTCAAGCGAAGCCCCATCAAGTACGCGGCAATTTGAGCCGAAGTTGCTGCACCATCCATGATCTCCAGCATCACGGATTCTGCTTCCTGTTCGGTGAGGGAACAACGGTCAGCAAGTTTGGCAATCGCGTCTTTGATCATAGATCGGAGACCCGGAGAGCAGCCTAGAGTTTAAGGAAGTTTCGGAGGAGGTCCTTCCCCGCCAGGGTGAGGATGGATTCCGGATGAAACTGCACTCCTTCGATGCCTAATGATCGATGGCGCAATCCCATGATTTCCCCTTCATCCGTTTCGGCCGAGATCTCAAAACAGGAAGGCAGCGTGTCGCGCTTTACGATCAGAGAATGGTAGCGTGTCGCGTCGAAGGGATTCGGCAGCTGGTGGAAGATCGTTTTCTCGTCATGGCGGATCTTCGAGGTTTTGCCATGCATCAATCGTTCGGCCCGGACGACTTCCCCGCCGAACGCCACAGCCAGAGATTGATGGCCTAGACAGACACCCAAGAGAGGGAGGCGCCCGCCAAAATGCCGGATGGTCTCGACCGATACACCAGCTTCCACCGGCGTGCAGGGCCCGGGAGAAATGACGATGCGGCTGGGTTGCAGCGACTCGATCTGATCGATCGTAATCTTATCGTTACGGAACACCCGAATGTCTTCACCGAGTTCCCCGAAGTATTGCACGAGGTTATAGGTGAAAGAATCGTAGTTGTCGATCATCAGCAACATAATAAACCGTGAGGTGTGAGGCGTCAGGCGTAAGGGGGAAAGTGGGCGAGATCCTGATCACTTCACCACTTACCACTCACGCCTTACGTGCTCATTCCAGCCCCTGTTCGGCCAATTCGACCGCCTTCATCATGGCCTTGGCCTTATTGCAGGTCTCTTCATACTCGTGTTCCGGATTCGAATCTGCGACGATACCAGCCCCTGCTTGAATGAAGGCCTGGTGTTTTTTCACGACAACCGTCCTGATATTAATGCACATATCCATGTTACCAGAAAAGCTAAAGTAGCCCACCGCTCCGGCATAGGGACCGCGTCTTGTCGGCTCGAGTTCATCGATGATCTGCATCGCTCGCACCTTCGGCGCGCCGGAAACGGTGCCGGCGGGAAAGCAGGCGCGCAACACGTCGTACGAGGTCTTCGCTTCATCAAGCTGCCCCGTCACATTCGACACAATGTGCATCACGTGTGAATACCGCTCGACGTGCATGAGCGAGTCCACAACGACCGAGCCTGGTTTCGCCACACGACCGACATCATTCCGCCCAAGATCGACGAGCATCACATGCTCAGCCCGTTCCTTTTTATCCGCCAATAACCGCCGCTCCATCTGTTGATCTTCTTCAGGCGTCGCACCACGCCGGCGCGTGCCCGCAATAGGACGGACGGAAATGACGCCGTTTTCACAACGGACGAGCGTCTCTGGAGAGGAGCCGACCAATTCGACCCCGGCGATGCGCAGGTAATACATATAGGGAGAGGGATTCACCACGCGCAACGCCCGATACAGTTGCAACGGCGACGCCTGCACGCTCGTTTCCCACCGCTGGGATAACACTGCTTGCACGATATCACCGGCCCGAATGTATTCCTTTGTCCGTACCACCATCTTCTCAAAATCCGCTTTGCTCATGTTCGCCGTAAAGGACACTGGTCGGCGGCGGCGATGTGGACGCGTTCGGCGGAGGGGACGCTTGAGTCTTGCTATCGTGCGTTCGATCCGTTCTGTCGCCGATCGGTAGGCGGTCTTGATACCGCGTTCCCCCTTTGCCGTCACATGGGCGGTAGCCACCACTTTGATCTTTTGAGCGACATTGTCAAAGATCAGCATCGTATCGGTCAGCAGGAAGGCAAAGTCCGGCAGATTGAGCGGGTCCTTCTTCCGGGTAGCCAAATCCTCGAAGGTGCGCACCATATCGTAACTCAGATAGCCGACTGCGCCGCCAACGAACGGGGGAAGGCCCGGCACGGTCACCGGACGATAGGCCTCCATCAGCTCCCGCAGACGTTCGAGAGGGTTTCCACGGCTGGGAATGCGCTTCTTGCTGGTGCCTTGCACGACCAGCAGGTCGCCTCCATCCTCGTACACGACAACAGGCGACCCACTTCCAAGAAAGGAATAGCGAGCCCACTTCTCGCCGCCCTCGATGGACTCTAGGAGGTAGGCTGAAGGGCCATGATCGATTTTGGCAAAGGCAGAGACAGGGGTCTCATAATCCGCGAGAATCTCTCGATAGAGCGGAACGAGATTGCCTTCTCCGGCATACTGCCGAAGTTGGTCGAGACTGAGTGAATATTGCGGCGGGGCCACGCGGTCAGCCTATCATTCTTGGCCCACGATGAGCTTCTGTCCTACCTCGATAATGTCGTCAGACAACTTGTTCCACTTTCTGACCTTCTCGACCGTGACTCCATATTGCCGACTGATCCGATAGAGAGTTTCGCCGGGTTTCACGACATGAACGGCGCCAGACCCAGCCGAAACCGTCGGGGCAAACCCGAGGTCTGACGCACCCAGATCCATGCTATCGGCCGTCGGTGCAACCGACGCCGACTTGCGCGTCGGTGTGACTGCGCGCTTCATATCGGCTTTGGCCTTTCGTTCCAGCAGCGCAGACTCCTTCATGGCCTCGGCTTCTTCCTGAACACGGGTCATCTGTTCCCGAGTGGCTTGCAGTTGTGCCGTGAGTTCCCGATTCCGCGCTTCATACTCCAGCAGTTCATTCTTGGCCCTCTTCGCTTCACTGTCGAGCTCCCCGGTTCGCTTTTCCTCCTGGGCAAGGAGACGTTGGAAGTTTAGGCTGCGCGCCTTTTCCGCGTCGTACTTCTCCGCCATGACACATCCACCCATCAACAGCCCTCCACAGATGATCATGGCGATTCGATAGCCGGCCCTGGGCATCAATTTATTCACGTAATACTCCCCTTTCATGAATACCTCCTCTGACGATCATGGGGGAATTACCTCCCCCACAGCATGGCTGGACACGGGCTGCCAATCAGTGATAAATCGACTCAACTCTGACTGTTACAATAATGTCTATCGCAGCGAAAGTCAAAGCGAATATGGCGTCTTCATGGTTTGACCGACTCCCTGAGCCTATGGTACGGTCAGATCCGTCACTTCCGCTGATCACCGCCATCCAGTCCTATGGCTCACGCCGACATCCTCGCCAGACTGATTGCCCTCAGGGACGAAATCAGGCGCCACGACTATCTGTACTACGTCAAGGCGCGGCCGGAGATTTCTGACTCCCAGTACGATGGCCTCTTTCGAGAGTTGATTGAACTGGAACAGGCCCATCCCGATCTAGTGACGGCAGATTCCCCGTCACAGCGGGTCGGAGCGCCTCCGCTTGGGCAGCTGGTCAAAGTGTCCCACAAACAGCCGATGCTCAGCCTCGACTCGATTGTCGATCAGAGCGAGGTTCAGGCATTCGATCAACGGATGAAACGTGAACTGGAGACCCAGTTCGTCGAATACAGCGCAGAACCGAAATTCGACGGGTTATCAGTCGAATTGATTTACGATCATGGAACCTTTACCCGTGGGGCAACCAGAGGCGACGGAACGACAGGGGAGGATGTGACCGTCAACCTTCGTACCATTCGCTCCCTGCCGCTGCAATTGCAGGCACAATCGAATCGCCCTGATCATCTTGTCGTGAGAGGCGAAGTCTACATGCGCCTAGACGATTTTCAAGCCTTGAACCGGCGCATGACGGAACGGGGCAACGATGCCTTTGCCAATCCCCGCAATGCGGCTTCCGGTTCGCTCCGGCAACTGGACTCCACGATCACCGCGACCCGCCCGCTAGTCGTGACCTGTTACGAAATCATGACTGCATCTGCCCCGCTCCCATCGACTCACTGGGACGAACTGGAGCGGTTGGCTCAGTGGGGTCTCCCGGTGCCGACGCATCGACGAATCTGCGCGTCAATCGATGAGGTAGTGACGTTTCATCGCGAAACGGAATCGATGAGGGATCAGTTGCCTTACGAGATCGATGGCGTGGTGGTCAAGGTGAATCGCCGAGACTGGCAGAGTCGCCTCGGCATGAAGTCCCGCAGTCCACGCTGGGCCATTGCCTTTAAATTCCCCCCTCGTAAAGAAACCACCGTTGTGCAGGATATCGTTGTCTCTGTCGGAAGAACCGGAACCCTCACGCCTGTCGCGCTCTTAAAACCGGTGGAGGTCAGTGGTGTCACCATCAGCAGAGCCACGTTGCATAATGCAGATGAAGTGACGCGGAAGGACATTCGGATCGGCGATACCGTCAAGGTGGAACGGGCCGGTGATGTCATCCCCGCTATTGCCGAGCGTGTCCCGATCCATGATGAGCAGCGCAGCAGCCCCTTTTGCATGCCTGACCACTGCCCGGTTTGCGGATCGCGTGTCGGTCGTGACGGTGCCTATTTTTACTGTACGGGCCAATTGGTCTGCGGCGCTCAGTTGAAGGGAGCTATCGAGCATTTTGCTTCCAAACATGCCCTCAACATCGAAGGCTTGGGGAAGAAAACCGTGGCACAGCTGGTCGATGAGGGGCTGGTGCGATCCCTCGCCGACCTCTATCGCCTGACCAAGGCCGATCTCGTCCGGCTAGAAGGATTTGCCGATCGGTCCGCCACACTCCTCCTCGAATCGATTGCCGTCAGCAAAAACGTCTCCCTGGATCGTTTTCTGATGGGACTCGGTATCCGACAAGTCGGACAACATATCGCCAAAGTTCTGGCCCGTGAATTTGGATCTCTTGAGGAGATCATCGAGGCTGATCGGGAGCGGTTTCAACAGATTCGAGAAATCGGCCCTGAGATTTCCGAGAGCTTGGCAGTCTATTGGTCTGAGCCACATAACCGGGAAGTCATCGCACAGCTCCGGGAATCCGGCGTCCAGATTGCCCCAGGTTTGGCAAAGAGCGACCGGGAAAAGTCTCCGCTTGCGGGGATGACCTTCGTGTTTACCGGTGGATTGGACCACTTCACAAGAAACGGCGCGCAAGAGGCTGTGGAAGCGGTCGGAGCTCGCGTGTCTTCAAGCGTGAGTAAAAAGACTTCCTATCTGGTCGTAGGGCGAGACCCTGGCTCCAAGTTAGTCCAGGCCCGCACCCTGGGGGTGAAAATTTTGACGGAACAGGAGTTCTCGACGCTGATCAGAGAGGGGGAGAGCGGTCCTAACTGACCAGATCGAGGTTCGGAGTCTCGACCGGAGCCGGCGATTTTTCTTCGCGAAAGATTTGAACACTACGGATGGACCGAGGCTCCGCTTCATGGATGAGGATCCGGCAGTTGGCAATCCGCACTTCTTCCCCCACCTTGGGAATTCGACCAAGTTCCTGCTGAATGAGACCGCCGATCGTGACAGCTTCATCGCCGAGGTCGACTTTGAGGAAGTCGTTGACCTTGCGCACTTCAGTTCGACTGTGAACGAGGATGTGGTTTTTTCCTAACCGTTTGATCAGTTCTTCCGTGATGTCGGTTTCGTCCATGATCTCCCCGACCACTTCCTCGAGAAGATCTTCAAGCGTGACAATCCCCATCACACCGCCGAACTCGTTGACCACGACGGCCATATGCCGTTTTTCCTGCTGAAACTGCTTCATGAGGTCGTCGGCCGTCTTCCCTGCTGGAACGAAGAGCGGAGGATAGGCAATGTCCTTGAGTTTCACCTCATTCTGCCCTTTGGCGAGTTCGGTCAATGCCCTCGTCTTGTAGAGAATACCCGTGATGTTATCGAGCGTCGTGTCATACACAGGGATACGCGAGTATTTTGAATTGTAGAGGAGTTCCTGAGCCTCTTTCAGGCAGAGGTTACCGTCCAATGAAAAGACATAGAGCCGAGGGGTCATCGCATCTTCAGCCGTGATGTCCTTGAGCTGGAAGACGTTCTTGATCATTTTGACCTTCTCGAATTCAATCGTCCCGGTCTTTCCACCCTCATCCAGCATGATTTTCAGCTCTTCCTCAGTCACAAGGGGAAGCGTCAGCCCCTTCCCTCCTGTCAATTTGTAGATCATCGGCACGATCACAAACAATAATGGCTTGAGGAGTAATTGAACGATGTAGACGGGGTAGGCCATGTTCAGAGTGACCGGAACAGAGAACTTGGCGGCTAACGTTTTGGGAATTACATCGACTGCCACTAAGAGGACAAAGGTCAGCAGGCCGACCATGACGGCGATCGCCTCGTCAAAAACTGTTTGCCCTCCATATATGCTCAAGGTGAGAAAGGTGGCATACATCGGTGTCGCCACGCCCACCAGACGGTCGCCGACCAAAATAGTCGAGAGAAGTTTTTGGGGGTCACTACGCAGATGGAGCGCCAGCTTCGCGCGTTTACTCCCAGATTGGACAAGCGCCTTCAGCTTTGTTTCGTTGACCGCAAAGAAACCGATCTCGGCCGTGGATATCACAGCTGAAAGAACGATAAGACCTAAGAGGATTAGAACATCCATGGATTGCGATAGGCTAGATGTGTGTGACTATGCCGATCTGTCGGGAGAACCGGAGAATATAGGGGTTGCCCCCTATCGCCTCGAACCGGCAATTTGCGATTTGGTGGAACAGAGTGACTTGATAGTACCCTATCGGACCTGTATCCATCGGACTGTACATCTATCATATGGATTGGCTTACGAGCAAGCATAAGCGGAAATCATGCCACAAAATCAAACAGTTACATTTCATGCCCGCAGAAAGACTGCAAAATTTCAAAGCTGGGTGGACTGAGGAAGAGGGAATTATTACGAGTCATCGCGAAATACATAGGCCTGGAGCCCGAGGGAGGATTCGAAATAGGACGCAGCCACTTCTGCCTGGGCCTCCCTAGCAAACTGACCGATCTGAACTCGATAACGCCTGCCCTCTGGAAGATCGACGGTCTGAACCCTGCCGCCTGAGTAGAGGTGTCTCGTTCGTTCCAAGAGATTGATGGCATTTTGCTGATCAGAAAATGACCCGATTTGCACTCGCAAGACCCCCATATCAGAAGCCCGCCCTTGATACCCGACCACTCGTAACTCAACCTTATCGGTTCCAGCCCCTGTCATCCCCAGCTCGCGTGCGCCAGCGAGCGAGAGGTCGAGGACTCGATTTCTGGCGAAGGGGCCACGATCGTTGATACGGACGGTCACCTGACGGCCGGTATTCACGGATCGAACTACAGCAATCGAGCCGAATGGCAGAGTCCGGTGAGCTGCCGTGAGCTGATGCATGTCATACCGCTCTCCATTTGCCGTCTTATTCCCATGAAATCCCGGGCCATACCATGAGGCAACACCATGCTCGACGAATCCAACAGGATAGCCGGGGAAATAGCTAGGTTTGGGAGTACCGCTGCAAGCAGCCAGGGCACCGACCATGAGGGGTATGAGAAGAAGGGCTGAGCAGCGAGACCAGGTGGCCGCAGCGCTGCGTGATATGTCCAGCAGACGGCAGAAGAACTTTGTTGGCATACGAAAACTTCGATGGTATGCACGTGCGGGACAATAGGGCGACACTACTGGAGGATGCTCAAAAAGGCTGTCCAGCAAGGCCGCAGCGAATGGAGAAGGCTTAGGTCGAGGTTAAGGTTAAGTGTCGAACAGTTTCTTGTTTGCTCAACCTTAGCCTCAGCCTTAACCTTCCAATCACGCTGGCAGACTTTTTCAGCATCCGACTAAAACTCGTCGAGCGATTGATCCTGCAGGATCGTGAGCGCTTTGGCTGTGTTTGAGACGGTCAGAACCACGATCGCACGTTTCCCCTCGCGGGAGGGAGTGCAATAACCGCATTTAATATTGATACGAGCCTTGGTCAGAAGATCCGCCACTTCTTTCAGAGCCCCTGGCTTGTTTTCGAGGCTCAACAGCAAGGCAGTTTCTTCCATAAATTTGATCTTCGCTGCTTTCAGTGCTGCGCGGGCTCCTTCCAGATCCGCAACCAGTAACCTCAGCTTTCCAGCCCCTGTCACTTCCGGGGCTGAAAAGGCTTTGATATTGACCTTCGCCTCACCGAGAACCTGGGTCACTTGAGCCATAACGCCAGGTCTACTCAACCCCTTAATGACCAATTGTGTCGTTGTGGGCATAGGAATAACTCCGCAGAGGGAAGAAACGCTCAGAATCGTTAAACAGACTGCCGGTTAGAGCACCGTACATAGACCGTTCGCAAACGTATATTCATAGATGCCGCTAACTGGGACAAAGGCACTCTTTGCCAGCCTCTGTGCCGACTCCTTAAGACCACGCGGCACGAGCAGGTAGAACGGGACCCCGCACACAACCACTTCCCTCCATTTTGAAGCTGTTGTGGCATCCTCGATCGAATCATCGGTTTCTACCTCAGCCATCCATTCCATTGTATTGTCTGAAGAACCCACGTGCCACCCGATAATGTCACACAGCTGCTGAGGACCGGCCCAGGGGTCTTGCTCAAGAGCTGTATGGATGGTGACCTTACAATGAAACGCTTTTGCCCATCGCTGCGCGACAAGACTGACGACCTGATCGTGAACCGTAACAATGCCATGCTCACGAAGCGCCGTATTCATTGCATCCTCGCTCTTACGAACAGCCGCTCGTAGCGCCACAAGTTTCACACTTGAGACAGGTTCCGTTTCTTACCATCGTGAACTGCTTACACTCGGAGCAGGGGTCTCCCTCGTAGCCCTTTTGGCGCGCCATTTGGATGGCGGTCAAGGTCAGCGTTTCACGTTTCAGTTTGACCGTTTGCATCATCTCGCCCTGTCCATTGCCATTGCTCTTATGGCGCGGTATCGCTCCACGTCGTGAGGGAAATACTTCGGTGCTGATTGAGGTAGAAGCCAGCGTTTCTGGAGTGGCCTCCTCATCGACACATTCAGGATCTTGCTCGTCCATCTTGACGGAATCCATTCTCAGGTCATCTTCCTGAACCTGCGCCAAGTCATAGCGGTCAAGATAGGTCACGGCAAGCTCTCGGAAGATATAATCGATGATCGACGTCGACATTTTGATACGGTCGTTCAATTTAACCGGTCCGTTTGGCTCGAAACGGGTAAATACGAATGCTTCGACGAACTCCTCCAGCGGGACGCCATGTTGGAGGCCCAGTGAAATTGCTATGGCAAAACAGTTCATGAGGCTCCGGAAGGCAGCCCCTTCTTTGTGCATATCGAGAAAGATTTCCCCGCAAGTACCATCCTCATACTCACCAGTGCGTAAGTAGAGCTTGTGACCCCCGACGACAGCTTTCTGCGTGTACCCGTTGCGTCTGGCCGGGAGAGGTCGGCGCTTTGCCAGGTACCGCACCAACACTCGTTCTGTGGTCTTCTCCGCAATCGATAAAATCTCCGACGAGGCTTCGATGGCCTTGCCGCTATCCGTTGAGGCCGATAACGGCTGGCTCAACTTCGAGCCGTCGCGATACAGGGCCACTGCCTTGACCATGCTCTTCCAGGCAAACAAATAGGCCGACTTCACATCTTCCAGCGTCGCATCGGCCGGCATGTTGATCGTTTTGCTGATGGCGCCGCTGATGAATGGTTGTGCCGCCGCCATCATACGGATGTGCGCATCGACAGCGATATACCGCTGGCCGATCCGGCCACAACGATTCGCACAATCGAAAACCGGAAGGTGCTCGGTCTTGAGATGCGGGGCCCCTTCCACCGTCATGGTCCCGCAACAATAGTCATTGGCAGCGGCAATTTCCTCTTGTGTGAATCCCAAGGTCTTCAACATATTGAAGTTGGACTCAATCAATTGCGCATCAGTCAGCCCCAGTTTCTCCCTGCAGAAATCCTCACCCAACGCATACTTGTTAAATACAAATTGAATCTCAAACGCCTGGGACAAACCACCTTCCATCCGCGCGAGCGCAGCGTCATCGAAACCCTTCTGCCTTAGGGTCTCATGGTTAATGAATGGCGCGGTCTGCAACGTTTGCCGGCCGACACAATAGTCCACGATGTCCTGAATCTGAGTCTCGGTATACCCCAAGGCTCTGAGCGCGGCGGGGATGCTTTGATTGATGATCTTAAAATAACCTCCGCCAGCCAGTTTTTTGAATTTGACCAGGGCAAAATCCGGTTCGATACCGGTCGTGTCACAATCCATCACTAGTCCGATCGTGCCGGTAGGGGCGATCACTGTGACCTGCGCATTGCGATACCCGTAGGCCGTTCCCAATTCGAGGGCACGGTCCCACGCACGACGTGCCGCCACGAGCAGTTCGGGAGGGCAATGCTGCGGCTGTATCCCGATGGGTGTAATGGTCAAGTCTTCATATTCTTCCGGAGCGGCATTGTACGAGGCTCGCCGGTGATTGCGAATGACGCGCAACATGGCCTCGCGATTCTTGGCATAGCCCGGAAACGGCCATAGCTCTGCGGCCATTTCAGCCGACGTGCCGTAGGCCTCTCCTGTCATAAGAGCAGTCAATGCGCCGCAGATCGCCAGCGCTTTAGGAGAATCGTACGGAATGCCTTGCCGCATCAACACCGTACCTAGATTGGCATAGCCCAGTCCCAGCGTTCGGAACTGAAAACTCTTCTCGGCGATGGGGCGGCTGGGAAATGACGCCATCAAGACGCTGATCTCCAGCACGATCGTCCAGAGACGCACGGCATGGCGGAAATTTTCCAGCTCAAATTGAGCGTCAGTGGAAAAGAACTGCGCGAGGTTGAGCGAAGCCAAATTACATGCCGTATCGTCGAGGAACATATATTCGGAGCATGGATTGGACGCATTGATGCGGCCATCCTCCGGGCACGTATGCCATTCGTTGATGGTCGTGTCGTATTGCGTACCGGGATCCGCGCAAATCCAGGCAGCCCAAGCAATCTGATCCCAGAGGTCCCGCGCCTTGATGGTCTTGGAAACCTTGCCGTCGACCCGTCGCTTGAGCTGCCAATCTCCGTCCGCCTCCAACGCAGCGAAAAACTCGTTGGGAACGCGCACACTGTTGTTTGAGTTTTGGCCGGACACAGTTTGATAGGCCTTGCCGTCCCAATTCGTGTCGTATTCATGAAACACAAAATGTGTGAACCCTTGCTGCGCATAGGAATACATCCGCTGGATGTAGGACTCCGGAACCCCATCCCACCGAGCAGCAGCCAAGGCCTCTTTGAGGATTGGATTCTGCTTGGCGTCGGTCTCGACTTTGCTCTGACCGGCGTCGTCGACGACGTGGCAAGCCTTGAGGACCGCGTTGAGCCGTTGGGCACAGATCTTTGAACCGGTTACCATGGCGGCGACTTTTTGCTCTTCCACCACCTTCCAATTGATAAACTCCTCGATGTCGGGATGGTCCAAATCGAGACAGACCATTTTGGCAGCCCGTCTGGTCGTCCCCCCCGATTTAATGGCGCCGGCCGCTCGATCGCCGATGCGAAGGAAAGACATCAATCCGGACGACCGGCCCCCGCCTGACAACGGTTCACCTTCGCCGCGAAGCTTGGAGAAGTTGGTCCCGGTCCCCGATCCATATTTGAACAGGCGCGCTTCTCGCACCCAGAGATCCATGATGCCGCCTTCGCCGACCAGGTCGTCATCGATAGATTGAATGAAACAGGCATGCGGCTGCGGATGCTCAAACGCATTGGTGGCTTTGACCACTTCTCGAGTCTTGGGATCAACGAAATAATGCCCTTGTGCAGGTCCAGAGAGTCCATAGGCATAATGGAGCCCCGTATTAAACCACTGGGGAGAATTCGGCGCGGCCATTTGATGCGCAAGCATGTAACAAAGCTCATCATGAAAGGCCTCGGCATCTTCCGGAGTCTTGAAGTAGCCGAAGTTCTTCCCCCAACCGGTCCAGCAACCGGAGAGCCGTTCAAACACTTGCCGCGAATCATGCTCTCCGCCCAGCTGCGGCTTGCCGTCCGGGCCCACGATCGGAGCCCCATGCTCATCTTGCTTCGGCACTCCAGCTTTTCGGAAATACTTCTGGGCGAGAATATCGATGGCGAGTTGGGACCAGGGCTCTGGAATGTCGATGTTTTCCAGCTTGAACACGGTCGATCCGTCAGGATTTCGGATTTCCGACGAACGTTTCACAAACGGCAGGCCCTCATAGGGACTTTGCCCACGACGTGTAAATCGGCGTTCTATTCTCACGATTTCCCCTCCTCCAGCCTGCGTAACCTGGCGTTGGACAGTTTACTCAATACCCATACCAGAACCATCAGGCTTCACAATCAGTCATGGCGTATTTTGAGCTCTCAACACTTGTCGTCTGGACGATGATTCAGCGAGAAGTAACTACATATAGCTATCGGAATGGATTGTCAATACCAAGTGTAGTGGTTACCTGTGAAAACTGCGTAAAGGCTGTGGATCGCTATAACTGATTGGAGAAACACAAAGTCTTGGGGAATTATGCCAACTTATCCACAGATTTTTGATCCAAAACAGACTGCATTTCAGGATAGAAAGGTACTGAGAGGCAAAAAACTCACATTAAAATACTCGGCGACCGAGGGTCAGAATGGCCTCATCTACTCCTTCGACCGGGATGAACTGGTTACCGATGCCGATGACGACAAGCCGAGTCCCCAGTGCCGTTGTCTCAAACCGGCTGAGAATTCCCCAATTTTGACGCAAGGTATGAGGACGCACCACGCCCTCGAGTAGCTCCTTACTATGCCTGCGAAAGATATCTCTGATCACCGCTCCTTCCCGCTCGGACGTGGACCGGTCCATTCGATCTATGGCTTCGGCAAGTTTGGTTTGTACGAAACCCAGGTATTGATCAGTGGTGGGGTTCGTCAGTGCCAGCATGACACATACAGCCAATGTCGCCGCAACCAGGCTCAAACGCAGGAGGCTCATAGATTCCCCCAGACTGATAGCTGCTGAATCGAACCTGGAGTAGGCATGATTGAAACGGGGGCGCCTCTCCTCCTTTGACAAACGAAAGATGCATGATTAGCCTACGCTCGATGGGCCTGTTGTGGCAATGATACTGCTCACATCCCCTATAGCAGGAGGATAGCCATGTTAGTCTGGAGCAAACGTCTTGTCGCAGCTTTGTTGGGACTCTTTGTGCTCATGCTGGGAACCATTCTCCTCAACACAACTCCAGAAGGCACAAACAGTCTCAAGGAACACACAACCGGCTGGATAGCTCTCAACTAGTCATAGATCGGCTGAGCCGGCCCTGGCCCGCTCAGCAGGACCGGATTCCTCCTGCAACCGCGATCGGAACGCCCACACCAGCCAGACGCCCGGCAGTGCAAGCAGAAAGGACCAAAAGAAGAATTGCGCCCAGCCGACCATCTCAACCAACTCCGCCGACGGGCGGCCTGAGAACACTCGCCCAAGCGCTTCCAGGGAAGAGAGTAACGCAAACTGGGTCGCCGTATACCGATGGTCGCACAGTGACATAATCAATGCGATAAATGCCGCTGTACCCATGCCACCGGTCACATTCTCGACGAGAATTGAGGTCATGAGCGCCCAGTAGCTCTTGCCCATCCAGGCAAGCCACATGAATCCCAAGTTCGAGACCGCTTGTAAAAGGCCGAAGAGCAAAAGCGACCGGACCATCCCCATCTTGGCCATTGCGACACCCCCGGCCAATGCCCCGATGAGTGTGGCTCCAAGCCCAAGGCCCTTCACATACCCGACCTCGCTGACGGAGAAACCCATCCCTCCAATGAGAAATGCTGTTTGAAGCGAGGCTGCAACAGCATCTCCAACCTTATAGAGGATAATGAGAGCGAGGAGCCCGACCACACCTGGGCGAGTAAAGAATTCTTTCAACGGCCCACCAACCGCTTCGGCCAAGCTTGCAGGCGCAGCACTTTGCTCCGACGGCTCCGGACTCAACAAGATTGTGACAACCCCTGCCGCCATGAGTGCGGCAAGCAATAAGTAGGTGTTTGGCCACCCGATATGATCGGCCAACAGGAGCGAGCCGGCACTTGCGACCAACAGCGCGCAACGATAACCATTCACCCAGACAGCGGCGCCGAATCCACGCTCAGGAGGTACGAGCACATCGGTCCGATAGGCATCAAAGACGATATCGAGGGAGGCAGAGAGGAATGCCACAGTGAGAGCCAGGGCTCCCAGTATCTCCGGACGCTGCCCTGGCCCAGTCAGAGCCATGGCAACCAGACCGAGTGCCACTCCGACCTGCGTCACCAGCATCCATCCGCGCCGGCGCCCCAGCCAGGGAGGGACCAGGCGATCCATCAACGGAGCCCACAAAAATTTCACTGTGTAGGGAAGACCGACGAGCGTAAAGATCCCGATGGTCTTCAGGTCGAGCCCGACAACCGTGAGCCAGGCCTGGAGCGTTCCAGACGTAAGGGCCAAGGGCAGCCCAGAGGCAAAACCCAAAGGCAACATGATCGCGATGCGCCGGTTTGCGAGGGTCTGAATGAACGATGCGGATTTCATCGAGCACGATCAGTTTGCATGATGGAGTAGCATATCATCTGAAGGGAGGGACAGCTCAGGACATTCTTGAAATTGATCGAGAGAAAGGGACAGGAGAGAGAAGCACTACAAGATAGTCCCGTGCGGCTCGCATGGGAACTCAGCAGGGCTGTCCATTGAACGCGCAGGGTTTATAGCGCGAAAGATCAAACTCCACGTTTTCCTGATAGACCCGTTCGTTTCCGTTCACGCCATCCTGTTCAGGATCGTTATACATCGTGTGGTTCCACCAGTAGAACAGGGGATAGACCTCGGTCTGGTATACCGGATTCCCGTAGCTGCTGCGGGTATATTCCCGAACCAGCCGGCCCGTCACGTAGTCGATCTTGCCATCGCCGTGGAGTGAATACAACATCAAGAAGAGCCGCGCTTCGTGATCATAGAGCTCGTCAATTCTTGTCGCGAGATCAGGTTCACGAGGAAGGATTTCCTTCGTCCACACCCAGGACGAAGGAAAAAGGAGAGAGACGGTCAAGACGCAAACCGCCAATTGCAAAGGTGTCACAATACACTCACGATAGGAGGGCTGGCGGTCGGTCGATTTTAACATGGCTCTCTTCAGGCCATCAAGCGAGGACGAGCACGCCATGAAGCACTTGCTTCAGACTCGCTTCAGATCCTTGCTCCTATGGCAAGGATTTCCCTATAATGGCGCGCCCATGATGATACGAGCCTCTCTCCATACCCTCGGCTGCCGACTGAACCAGGCAGAAACCGCCGTTCTCACAGCTCGCTTGCGGCGGGATGGGTACCGCATCGTCGAGTTTGGCGAGTTGACAGACCTGCTCATCGTAAACACTTGTTCTGTGACAGAGGACGCAGAACGCACCTGCCGGTATGTCATCCGCAAAACGTTGAAACATTCCCCCGAGGCCTTTGTAGCCGTGACCGGCTGTTACGCCCAGACCGGTGCTCACGAGCTGCGCACGATTCCCGGAATCGACCTCATCGTCGGAAATCAATTCAAATGGGACTTGCCCTCATTTCTTCCAGCCCCCCATGCGCTGAAAAAGCAGCCCCACCCGCAAGTGCTCCATACGCGTACCATCGACCGAGAGGATTTCACCCTACCGGAGTACGGTGATCCTGACTCTACCAGAGCGTTGCTCAAGATCCAGGATGGGTGCAACGTAATGTGCAGCTTCTGTCTGATTCCCTTTGCCCGTGGGCATGAACGGAGCCGTCTCCAAGATGACGTGATCCAGGAGGCTGAGATCCTTGTGGCAGGAGGCTACCGGGAACTTGTCCTGACCGGCGTCAATATCGGGCAATATCGTCAGGACTCACTCGATCTGGTTGGGTTGATCGCGCGACTGGAGGAGGTCGAAGCACTCGAGCGAATCAGAATTTCCTCCATTGAGCCGACCACGATCACAGATGCGCTCATCGATCGAATGGCTCGCTCATCGAAGCTCTGTCCCTATCTTCATATTCCTCTGCAAAGCGGAGACGATGCCATTTTGTCGTCCATGAATCGTCCGTACAATGTGAAAGAATTCACCCTTCTGGTCCGGCGGGCTATGGAGATGATTCCCCATCTCGGGCTGGGCACTGACATTATGGTCGGATTTCCGGGAGAAACCGAGGAGGCCTTCGAACATACTTTGGACATTGCGCATGAGCTCCCCTTCTCCTATTTCCATGTCTTCATCTATTCTCAACGGCCCGGCACCGCTGCCGCGAAGTTGCCCAACCAGGTGCCGACCGCAGTTGCTCGGGGCCGGGCAAAAATACTCGCGGAACTGTCCCGTTCGAAACGGCTGGCCTTTGCAGAACGGTATATTGGGTCCACCCTTTCCGTCCTCTTCGAATCGGGAAACCAGGACGGCTTCAGCTCGGGGACTACCGCAAACTTCTTGAAAGTGGGCGTCCTATCAAATGTCGACCTCGCCAACCAGCTAATAGAGGTGCGGATTACCGGAACGTCGGATCGTTGGGCATTGGGTACTCTGACCGCGGAGCGTCAACCCCTGCGAGCTGTGCCGATGCTATGAACGCCAAACCTACTACGGCTCACGTGCATCTCGAGACCTTCGGCTGCCAGATGAACGAGTACGACTCGGAACTCGTTCGCTCGTTGATGAAGCAGGATGGGTTTGTATTCACCGACGAGCGGGAGCGCGCAGATGTGATTCTAATGAATACCTGCGCAATTCGCGAAAATGCCCACAACAAAGTCTATAAACACCTATCGGAACTCAAAAAACTCAAGCGCCAACGCCCCTTAGTCGTAGGCGTCCTTGGTTGTATGGCGCAAAACCTGAAAGAAGAGCTTACAGACGTTCAGCCACTGGTCGATGTGCTCGTCGGCCCGGATGCCTACCGCCAGCTGCCGAATTTGATCCGCGACGCGATGCTCGCCCAAGAGGAAGGGCTGGATAAGAAAGGCCTCGCGGTCGACCTGTCGGAATATGAAACGTACCACGACATCGTTCCCGACCGAAACGACGGGGTAAATGCCTGGATCGCCGTCATGCGAGGCTGCGATAACTTCTGCAGTTTCTGTGTGGTCCCCTACACCAGGGGGCGAGAACGCTCCCGCGATCCAGAAGGAATCGTCGAGGAAGCTCGCCGGATTGCGGACCAAGGATTCAAGCAGATCACACTCCTGGGACAAAACGTCAACTCCTACCGATCAGGCGACTGGGACTTTGCGCGATTGATCACTGCCGTCGCTGATGTGCCAGGTATCAAACGTGTGCGATTCA
This sequence comes from Nitrospirota bacterium, assembly GCA_016219645.1. Lineage (NCBI taxonomy): Bacteria > Pseudomonadati > Nitrospirota > Nitrospirota bacterium. The sequence goes on along the minus strand of JACRLR010000030.1, from coordinate 47,107 downwards.
CCTCCCCGCACCCCAAGGACTTTCCGGTTTCATTGCTGGAAGCCGTCGTGTCCCACCCGAACATTTGCAAACAGATTCATTTGCCGCTCCAATCGGGCAGCGACCGCATGCTCGACCTCATGAATCGCACCTATACCACTAAAGAGTATCGAGCCTTGGTCGACCGCATCCGCAACTTGCGATCGGACATCGTCCTCAGCACCGACATCATTTGCGGCTTCTGTGGTGAAAGCGATGAGGATTTCGCTGAAACCTACCGGCTCGTAGAGGAGTCTCGGTTTCACTCAGCATTTATCTTCAAATACTCCGAGCGAAAGAACACAATCGCGGAGCGCAAGTTTTCCGACGATGTGGCTGAGCCTGTAAAGACCGAGCGGGTCACCAGGCTCTTCGATCTCCAACGAAACATCTCCCACGAACGCAATCGGGAATATATCAACACCACGGTCCCCGTCCTGGTCGAAGGTGATGCCAAGCGGTCTTCCACCCAGGGCATGGGAAAAACCGATGGCAACATCACTGTCGTGTGGGACAAACGTGCAATAGCCTCTCAACCGGGAGACATGATTTCCCTCACAATCTACGACGCCTCTTCCACAACGTTGTATGCGGAATGTCCCCCGGCCCATTGAATCGTTGGTGCCTCCCTTCCCCAAGAATCATTTCTGTAGAATTGTCTGCTAAAACGGACAGTTCTGAACGAAACCAGTCTTCGGATCACCTCTGTCTCTCCACGCTTCAGCATCGATGTGGCATTCCTATCCACATGGTAACCGACAGAAGAGGATGGTGAGTGCATTCTCCTGAATCGACAAAATGATTCGACAGACAACTCGTTTATTTACTTGATTATCAGTAACTTAGAAACAGTACATGATCTATGATTTCTTGATTAGTCCATAACAGAGCTGCGGGAATCCCCTCCATAACGATTCTCCTTTCTCCTGAAATTTCCTAGGATCTCGCTAAATCCACTTCACCTATCCTGGAGGCATAATCTTTGCTTAGGCCCTATACGTAACCGTCTAGACATTCTCCCTGGAGATAAGGCATGGCAGAGAATCAAGATCACGGAATGAAAGAGAAAACCGAGACCGATAACTCTTTGAGCCTGGAAACTCGTATTGCAATGGGACTTTTTGGATGGCTCGCACTGAGCATGGCACTGATGGGCCTCGGAATCTGGTAGTCCCCGATGGCACACCAACCCTGACTCTCGCATGAACAATCACACACCCTCTGTCTCAAGGAGGAGAGTCGCCATGAAACGCTATCTCATTCTATCGAAGATGCAAAACCCTATCATGCAGAGTCTTATGGGGATCGCCGCATGCGCCCTGATCATCAGCGGCTGTGCTGGCGGAACAAAACTCACCAATACTGCGAAGGGCGGTGTCTACCTGGAAGACGTGAGTGACTTCTCCTTTGAAGCCAGCCATCCGGCTGTAATCGATCAGGTGACCATGGCAAAAATCGTAAAGGGAATTTATGGCAATGACGGCATGAACGGATCTTCGAGAATGTCCGTTGGTGGCAGCAAGCCGATGAGAATTTTCAGCGATGAGGATGCCGAGTTTCTTTCTCCCCTGCTCGCGCAAGGCTTAGCAAAGGCGAAACCTGAACAGCTTGTTTGGTTCCGCGTATCCTCATCGGCAGGGTCAGGCTCTGAGCCCACCACGGGCAGTCTATATGTGCAGAAGGGATCGCTCTTCTTGACCATCGGGAAAGGTGCCATGCCAACGGATTTCATGCCCGGGACGGCTGCACACACCGAACCGGCTCCAGCCTTTGCCGCCGATGGCGCAGCAGACGCCGTCACGATGGTCATAGACTATCAGGCATTGGCCACGGCACCGATGCCCGCCGCCATGCCGCTCGTAAAATCTACACCCCTCGCTCCAACTACTTCTACGGTTGCTGCCGTTTCTGAGAAGCCAGAGACCATCTCTGCCAGTATCGAGCAAGGATCGGGGCAGGATGACTTTATGGGTCAAAAGCTCAATGAATTAAAGAAGGCAAACGAAGCGCTCTACAAGAAAGATACTGAGATCATGATGCTTCGGAAGGAATCGGAATGGATGAAGCGAGAATTGCGCAACCGCGACGAAGAGATTCAGGCAATGAGGTCGATGAAGGTGTATTCCAAACCAACGCCTAAGAAGCCTGCGGCTCAAGCCATACAAAGTCGCTAGTCTGCCTCAGCCGACATTCAATAATTCCGGCTGCAACAACACCACTTCACTCGATAGGGGCTGACGAAAATTCATCCGGCAATAACAGGCATAGGTCACATACGTATCCTGTAAGCAGTACCGAGCCAACTCAAGCCCCCGTCCTGCCCCCCACATTTCAGCCACCTGAGACCCGCTGCCCGATTTCGTTTCCACGTTCAACGCCCGCGCCAGCACGTCGAGTTTCACCCACCCGCGCGTATCCCAATTGCTCCAAATGGCCATCGTGTCGTAGACCGGTTCAGAACGAAACTTGGCAAGATTGATGTCCTGACTCGGCTTGACCTGATGGACCATCGACCGCTTCTTGATGAACGGCAAATCGAAGCCCAGACCATTATGGGTGATGAAGAGCGATGGACGGTTCTGAGCTAAACGTACCCAGAACTGCCGCAATAACTCTCGCTCGTCCCCTCCATACCAGGCCACTGCCCCACGCGGCTCGAGCTGGTCAGAAAATTCCAACAGGCCGATACAGACGATCCGACTGAACGTGCCATCGAAGGCCGACTTGGCATATTGTTCATCCTCAGCCTGCCGTTGAGCTTCGGCTGCTCCCACCGTAAACAAATCGTGACGTTCGCCTGACTGTTCTGGCTCGTCGCCTGACGGAACTTTCCCCACCAATCGCGCCCACTCATCACGAGGCGCTTGAATAGTCTCGATATCAAGCACGACCTTCATAGAGGTTGTCCCAAATTTTCTCGCCTCAAAGCCTCAATAATAGGGCGGTCGGCTGGTGGAAATTCAAAATCCCCCAACTCGTGCGGCCAGACCCATCGAATTTCCGCGCAGTCGATTGCGGTTGCCTGTCCGGCTTCAATCCGACAAAGGAAGAAATGCAACTCCACAATTTTCTCCTGATACTCATGTCGAATAACTTGAAATGGTATCGGCATGTCGATTTGAATTCCCAGCTCCTCGAATAACTCCCGCCGGAGACATGCTTCCAGGGTTTCGTCCGGCTCGCGCTTCCCGCCGGGAAACTCCCAGAAACCTGCCAAATGCACGCCGGGGCCTCGTCGAGCGATCAAGTAACGGCCCTCACGATGGACAAGACCGGCAGCGACTTCAATGACCTTCATGCCGCACCTTCGCTCTGCGCGACTTCTGATCGAAGGGGTAGGTCTTACAAAAAGATTTCATGGGACACTGCTGACAGGACGGGGTTCGTGCCGTACAGCAGGTTGCCCCGAAGTCCATAATCGCCTGATTAAAGTCATAGCCCTTTCCCCGCGGGATTAACGATTCCGACAATTGCCAGAGCTTCGGCTTTTGAGTCTTGGGATCGCCTTTAGCCAGAAACACTCGATGCAGGACGCGAATGACGTTCGTATCCAGAATCGGCGCATCTTCGTTGAACGCAAATGACCGAATCGCGCCGGCCGTATACCGTCCGATTCCCTTGAAAGACAGCAATTCCTCCGCTGCGCTCGGAAGACGGCCTCCATACCGCTCCATGGTCTCGCATGCGATACTATGTAACCGTTCGGGCCGAATGTTGTAGCCAAGTGGGTACCAGGTTTTTCTTACATCCGAGACCGGCGCACCGGCCAACTCTTCAAAACTTGGGTAGCGGTCTATAAACTCATGGTACTTCGGAATCACCCGATCGACCTGAGTCTGTTGCAACATTACTTCAGAGACCAGAATGTGATAGGGGTCGGATGTATTTCGCCAAGGCAGATCGCGTCCATATTTCTTGTACCACTTGAGCAGCCTGGTCTGAAAACGGCGCTTCTGTGAGGGGTCGAGTCCATGGGACTTCGTCCGGTTGTTCTTCTTCCTCTGAGAGGCTGTTCGGGAGCCTGAAAGGGTGGGCATTCGACGTGAATCCAATGGTGGTATTCTAAAAGTGCATCGAGCGAAAATCAAATGCCATGATTGACGTCTGGGCACAAGACACTTCCAAAGGTCTCTATTTCTTTGACAACCTCCCCCTCACCGATTAGTCTTTCCTGAGACAGAGGTTGTATCAGCAGGAGCCAGCAGCAAAGCCTATGTAGATCCAGAGCCTTTTGAGGCGCCTCCATGACTAAACCGAGGAAGCATGCTCGCTATCAGGTGGAATTTCCTGCGATATTCGGAGGCGATCATACTGGGATAGGTATCGTCTACAACCTCGGGATTGGTGGTTGTAAAATCGTCAGCGCCCTTGCCGTAGACAAGGGCGCCCTGCTCTCAGTGCAGCTCAAGGTTCCGGACCGGACTGATCCCATTGTCATTCGAGCCGCCACAGTCCGGTGGATCATGGAGCTAGAGTTTGGGATAGAATTTCTTGAGATGCAGGAGCTGGAGCGGGCGCGCCTGGAGCAATTCCTGGGAACTCAAGTCAACATCGCCTCATAGGGACCCGACACAGTACGGCCATGGTCACCAGAAAGTATCCACGATTCTCAGTGTCGCTCTCCAGCACCTTGGTGCACAAGGACCAGTTCCGCCATTCGGGATCCATTCGAAACCTTTCTGTCAAGGGGTGCAACGTAGACAGTATGATCCACCCATTTACCGGCATGCAGCTGACCGTGCAGTTACATGTCCCAGGAGAAGCCACCCCTATCTTGATTTCTAACGCCGCAGTCCGCTGGTCCGGAGCTTCCGGCATTGGCCTTGAGTTTCTGACAGTAGCTCCCCCGCATCAAGACCGGCTAGACCGGATTATCCAACAGCTCCAACCGAAGACCGGCCCGCAATAGGCGAGGCAGGCTAAGGTTGAGGTTAAGGTTGAGCAATCTTCCAGAAAGCTGGCGGATTTTCTCAATAGTCTTCGGGTTGCATTTGGGCACCAGTCTCCGTATCCTCCACTGTATGGATCTCTCCCGACTTTCCCAGGAACAACTGAAAGCGCTCGTACATGGGATTGTCGACGATCGCCTGCGCGAACTCCTGGGCGATCCCGACCTTGGACTGCAACTTGGCGATGGCCTGCGCGCTCGATTGAAAGAGGCGCTCTCCAGTAGGGAAAGATTATCCGGCGAAGACATAGCGAATCAACTCGGCCTCCGCTGGTAAGGACGACATGGCCTGGTACCGGCTTGCCTACCGCCCGACCGTCCTCAAGGATCTTGGACACCTTGAGCTTTCTCTGGCACAGCGGCTTCTGGACAAGACCAAATGGATCGCCTCCAACATAGATAACTTACGCCACGAACCGATTGCACCGGATCTTCCGGGCCTTTCTAAATATGCGGTCGAAGACTGGCGGATTTTTTATTCCATTGACCGAAACGATCATCTGGTCGATATTCACGGCTTCATTCGCCAGAGAGAGCTCCGTTCATGATTTCAGTCACCGTTGCAGCCATTGCAAAGCTGAAAGCGATTCAAGTCAACCACCCTGAGGATCCGGTCGTCCGGATTTCCGTGCGGGACGTAGATCATTCACGCCTCAGCTTCAGTATTACGTTAGAAGCAGCCGCCCAACCTGACGACCTGGTTCAGGAAGTCGATGGCCTCACGATTACGGTGGATCGGCTGAGTACGCCGCGGATGGAAGGGGTCACAGTCGACTACTCTGAATCTGATGGGTTCCGCTTTCTCCATGGTGGCGAAGGCAACAGCCTGCCTCTTCTCACAATTCCAACCCTCAACTGACAGAATACGCGCGAAAGGCGGGACGAGCGAGACAGGCGCGACAAGAATAACATGGAATCTCTTGACCTGGTCAGTCGCGCCTTTCCCGCTCGTCTCACAGGTTGCCATAGCCTTTCAGCATCCTGCGCTCAACTAGCAGAGTCGGTCCTGCAGGCTCGCCACATGCACCTGGAACTTGCCCCGCGTCACATCCTCGACATAGCGACGCAAGACATCCTTGACCACAGGGAACGCGATCTGGTCCCAGGGAATGGTATTGAGAGAGAAGAGCTGCACTTCGAGGCTTTCCTCACCAGCTCCGAAATCCGGAGAACTCATCGGCCCTCGAAATACCAGATAGGCCTGGCCAATGTGTGGAAGGCTCAGGACTGCAAAGAGGGAGATACGCTCAACCTGAGCCCGCGCTTCCTCCAAGGTTTCACGCGCTGCCGCTTGATCAATGCTCTCGCCGATTTCCATGAAGCCGGCAGGGAAGGTCCAGAGACCCAATTTGGGATCGATCGCGCGGCGGCAAAGGAGAATGTCACCATTCCACTCCGGAATACAGCCTGCGACAATCTTGGGATTGTGGTAATGAATAGCCTGGCAGGTGTCGCAGACGAACCGGGGCAAGTTGTCCCCTTCGGGAACCTTCTTCGTAACCGGAGCACCGCAAGCGCTGCAGTAGTTCATAAAAACGACGTATTTCGTGGAACGAGTAAAGCCTGTCGCGCCTGCCTCGCGAGTCGCGCTCGTCTCGCCCTTTTATAACCATGGATAGCACAAAACTACGGTTCTTTGCACCCTGTCCGCGCGGTCTGGAAACTATGCTTGAAGCAGAGCTCCATGGTCTTGGTGTGCCGACGACGACCAAGACAGAAGGTGGCGTCGGCTTCACCGCCCCCTGGTCGACCATGTACTGGGTGAATTTGAAGTCTCACATCGCGAGCCGAGTGCTGTGGGAAGTCGGACAGAGCCCCTACCGTTCGGAAGACGATGTCTACCGAGCGGCCTATGCGCTCGCCTGGCCCGAGTGGTTTGCTCCTTCACAGACGATTAAGGTCAAGGTGAGCGCACGCCGCTGCCCCCTCCCCAGCCTGGACTTTCTCACCCTCCGGATCAAAGACGCAGTCTGCGATAAGTTCGTCGCATCGCGCCACAAAAGACCCAGCGTTAATACAGAGCGACCGAACATCAAGGTCGATGCCTATCTTGACCAGAGTACCGTCACGTTCTATCTCGATACCTCCGGCGAACCCCTTTTCAAACGTGGCCATAGGATGGTCTCCATCGAAGCACCGCTGAGGGAAAATCTGGCAGCAGGAATTCTTCGGCTCACCCGCTGGACCGCCAAAGAAGTCCTGCTCGATCCCATGTGCGGAGGCGGCACCATCCCACTCGAAGCAGCCTTGATAGCCCGCCAGATCCCGCCGGGCATCTCCCGGAGCTTTGCCTTCGAACGGCTGCTGGTTCATGAGGAGAAACGCTGGGGGCAGCTACGTGAAGCGGCTCGCGCCAAACAATTGGGCGCAGTGCCAGCAGCCATCTATGCCTCAGACCATGATCCCGCCATGGTGAAGATCGCGCAACGGACGTTTCAGGGAGCCGGTGTGGGAATCGATATCCGTCTGAAGCAAAGCGACATACTCGATCTCGAAGCCCCAGCCGACGGGGGTGTGATGGTCATCAACCCTCCCTATGGGGTGCGTCTCAGCCAACCGGATGAGTTGGAGTCCTTCTACCCCAAACTCGGCGACTGGTTGAAGCAACGGTTCACCGGATGGCGCGCCTATGTTCTGACAGGTGATGCCCGCATGCCGAAGCTGATCGGCCTTGCCCCTTCCAAACGCATTCCCCTCTTCAACGGCGCCTTGGAATGCCGGCTCTATGAATTCCTCATTGTCCAAGGGGGTGCCAGACGACGCTTCAGTCCGCCAACCCAGACCATAGGTTAGGGGCCGAGCGGAGCAGCGGCTAGTTGCCGTTCCCCATGCGGGTAGTTTCGACGAACTGCTCCGTCGAATCGTCGAGAGCACGTCCCCGTCGCCCTTTGGGAGGGATGATATAGATAGGCTTCGAGTGAGGCGGTCCGGATCTGGTCACTTGTCCTTGTCCTTGCGGGAAAGCCGCTTCACGAAAAAAAAGGCGGCGACCAGCACGATACCGAAAACCTGCAATGAGGTGGTGCAGTCGGGATTAAGAATTGAGGCAGGCAGCTGAAAGACGCATTGCACGAGTATCTATCACCATAAAAGGGTGTGCTCATTCATAGCGCATTTGTGACATGGGTGTAAAGGTCACCGCAATCACCTTATCAAGGCCTACCGCCAATCGGTAGACTGGCGCCATCAATCGGTAGGATTCTCCATCCACAGACGGAATCGCCTTCCTCTGATTGCCTAAGACAGAAACAACATCTCCCGATACTTCGGAAGCGGCCAGTAATCGTCCGCCACGATGGATTCGAGTTCGTCACAGACTTGGCGGACATCGGACATGGCCAACGTGACTTCGTGAGCAAGGAGCAGCGCCTTCTCTTCTTCGCTGCTCAATGCTTCGACTTTATGCAACGAGGCCTCGAGCGCCATTCGTTTCGTCTGAAGAGAGATGATGAGCCCTCCAAGGCGGGTCAATACATCAGCCTGCGGCGCCGTGGTCACAAGGGACTTGCAGCTCAACACGGCAGCAGCCAGCATGCCGTGATAGGCGTATGCAGCAGGAAGAATCTGCGTTTCCACCATCGAGCACAGGGTATCGATTTCGATGAGCAAATTTTTGACGTACCGCTCAGTCCTGACATGAAAACGAGATACCAATTCAGCCTCGGTGAAAATCCCCATCTTGGCAAGCATGGCTTTGGACTTGGGCTTGGTCAATTCTGCCAATGCTTCCGGGGTTTTCCGCAGATTTGGGATTCCGCGCCGTTCAGCCTCGTTTACCCAGTCTTTGCTATAATTATTCCCCTCGAATCGAATGGGATGAGTCTCTTGAATGGCTTCCTTCACCACCTCAAGCACTGCGGACTCGATCGTGCTCGAAGTTCGCAACCTCGCCTTGAGAGATTCGATGATCTCTGTAAAACCGTCAGCCACCGCCGCATTCAGGATTGTCACGGGAAACGCGGTCGAAGCTGATGAACCAACCGCACGAAACTCAAATTTATTCCCTGTAAATGCAAAGGGTGACGTTCGATTGCGGTCGGCATTATCCTTCATGACTTCGGGGAGCTTGCTCACCCCAAGCTTCAGCACGGTTGCTTCCGGGTTTTGTTCTTGCGTTGTCCCCTGTTCGATTTCATCGAGGATACGATTAAGCATGTCTCCGAGGAAGATCGAGATGATTGCCGGAGGGGCCTCATTGGCACCCAACCGATGATCGTTTCCCGCCGAGGCGATCGACGCACGCAATAACCCGGCATGGGCATAGACGCCCTTCATGACTCCAGCCAGGACGAGGAGAAACCGAAGGTTCTGATGAGGGGTTTTCCCCGGATCAAGAAGGTTATCCCCATCCTGTTCCGGGCCGCTACCTGTGATCGACATCGACCAATTGTTATGTTTTCCACTTCCGTTGATTCCCTCAAAGGGCTTCTCGTGCAGGAGAACCGAGAAATTATGACGGAGGGCGACCTTGCGTAAGACTTCCATGACTAATTGATTGTGGTCCGTGGCAATATTGGCTTCTTCAAAAATCGGCGCTGATTCAAACTGCGAGGGTGCCACTTCGTTATGACGGGTCTTCACTGGCACACCTGTTTTATACAGCTCGTATTCCATTTCCGCCATAAAAGCCTGCGCCCGGACTGGGATGCTCCCAAAATAGTGGTCTTCGAGCTGCTGCCCTTTCGGGGGCTGGCCTCCGATCAGTGTCCGTCCGGTCATCACCAGGTCCGGTCGCAGGTTAAAAAAGGCGCGGTCGATGAGAAAATACTCCTGCTCAACGCCAAGGGTAGGAACCACGCGCTTGACTCCCCTGTCACCGATTAGCCAAAGCAGCTCGCATGCCTTGTGTGAAAGGACGTCACTACTTCGTAGGAGCGCGGTCTTTTCATCAAGCGCATCGCCGTGGTAGCTGATAAAGACGGAAGGGATGCAGAGCGTCCTTCCGTTCGTGTGCTCCATGATGAACACAGGACTCGAAGGATCCCACGCGGTATATCCGCGCGCTTCAAATGTCGTGCGCATACCACCCGATGGAAAACTCGACGCGTCCGGCTCACTTTGGATCAGCTGGGAGCCGGAAAAGGCTTCGATCGGTCGGTTATGATCGTCGAAGCTCAGAAAGGCATCATGTTTCTCGGCAGTGGCTCCCGTTTGCGGCTGAAACCAGTGGCAAAAATGCGTCACGTTGCGAGTGAGCGCCCATTCCTTGATCGCGTGGGCCACGGTGTCAGCGATGTCCCGATCTAGCTTCTTTCCCAGATCGATCGTCTGCACCAGTTTCGTAAAGACTTCTTTGGGAAGCTGCTCCTTCATCTTGTGAAGATCAAAGGTGTTGACCCCGTAGAATTCCGAAACCCGCAGAAGCTTTCCCTGCTCATCGCGTGGGGGATCAAACTTGCGCGGCGCGCGCTTGCTTATTTCCCGAATCGCTTCGAACCGAGCGTTGGCACTGCTACCCATGTCTTCATATCCTCCTGGTTTCTAAATCGAGGGCACTCGCAATGTCGACCCTTACCAGCATTTATCTGGAATTTCTCTGCTGCGCAACAATATACACCAAAAACATCAAACTATTTCCACGCAGCTACCTCTTCATGCCTGCCCTTGACTTGTACTCGTCGGAAACTATCTGTTTAACTATCTGTAGGTGTCCGGTGTATTCACCAACCGAGCGAAGGGATGCTTCCATATGAATAACGAGGCCATCGCCGTCAAACTCCCAGTCGTCCCGATTAAACGCACCGTCCTGTTTCCAGGAATCATGATGCCCTTAACGGTCGGGCGAGAACGGTCGATAGCAGCAGTTGAGGCAGCCACTAAATCAGAAGAGAAGACGATTCTGGTAGTCACACAACGCGACCCCCTGACAGAAGAACCTGGGCTCGAAGGCCTATACACGATCGGTACCAAAGCCGTTGTGAAGCAGATCGGACGGTCAGATGAGGGGACGATCCAAGCGCTCGTCCAGGGACTCGAACGGGTCGCCTTGCTCAAGGTCGAACAGACTGAGCCATTTCTTCTCGTCCAAGTCCGGCGACTGGATCACCCAACTGACGAGGGCACCGAAGTTCAGGCCCTCCACCGGGCTATTCAGGATTTAGTCACAGACCTTCCACGATTGATACAGGCTCCCGGTATCCAGGAAGCGGCGGCAGCCTTTAGTAACGAGGATAACCCAGTCACCTTGGCTTACCGCGTGGCGTCGCTCCTCAATCTCACCGTACAGGACGAACAAAAACTGCTCGAAACTTCCTCGACGATTGAGCTGCTGCGATCGCTGTACGGAGCCCTCTCGAAAGAAATCCAGATTCTACAGCTGCGGGACAAGATCACCAGTGAAGCTCAAGCCAAGATGAGCAAGACCCAGCGAGAGTATATCCTCCGTGAACAATTAAAAGCGATCCAACAGGAGCTCGGCGAGGGTGAAGGGGAGGAAAACGAGATCCCGGATCTCAAAAAGAAGATCCAGGACGCGGATCTTCCTGATCATGTCCGTAAAGAAGTCGAGCGCGAGTTGGCTCGGCTGGTAAAGGTGCCACCCACCTCCCCGGACCATCAGGTCCTCAGGACCTACCTCGAACTGGTGCTTGAACTTCCCTGGAAGAAGGCTTCGGGAGATCGTTTAGAGTTGAGTACGGTTCGTCAGGTGCTTGAGGAGGATCACTATGGCATAAAGGAAGTGAAGGAACGGATCGTCGAACATCTGGCGGTGTTGAAATTGAATCCGACAGCTAAGGCGCCGATACTCTGCCTTGTCGGGCCACCGGGTGTCGGGAAAACCAGTCTGGGGCAATCGATTGCGAGAGCCATGGGGCGGACGTTCGAACGGTTCAGTCTAGGCGGTGTGCACGATGAAGCCGAGTTACGCGGCCATCGCCGAACCTACGTCGGCGCGCTCCCTGGCCACATAATTCAGGCCATACGGCGAGCCGGCGCGAATAACCCGGTCCTCATGCTCGACGAGGTCGATAAGATGGGGCGTGACTTCCGTGGCGATCCTGCGTCCGCGCTGTTGGAGATTCTCGACCCGGCGCAGAACCACACATTCCGCGACCACTATCTCGATCTCCCGTTTGACCTATCAAAAGTGTTCTTCATAACAACCGCCAATACGCTGGATACGATCAGCCAGCCGCTGTTGGACCGTATGGAGATCATTCGCCTTCAAGGCTACAGCGAGAGGGAAAAAGCCGAGATCGCCCGCCGCTATTTGTGGCCGAGGCGGCTCAAAGAAGCAGGTCTGGAGGCCAGCCAAGCAATACTGCCGGATGTGGTGTTAAACCTCGTCATCAGCCGGTATACCAGAGAGGCCGGCGTGCGCCAACTCGAGCAGATGCTGGGACGACTGACAAGAAAAGTCGCTTTGGCCTTCGCCGATCTGCCGGAAAGCCAGGAACGACAACCAGTCACCATTCAGACCGATGTTCTTGGAGAGTGGCTCGGCTCCGAACGCTTCATGCCGGAAGAAGCACGCAAGGTATTGCCGGCGGGCGTCGTCACTGGACTCGCCTGGACTCCGAGTGGCGGAGATGTCCTCTATATCGAAACTACGCTGCTCCCCGGCAGCCACGAATTGATGATCACCGGCCAGTTGGGGGATGTCATGCAAGAATCTGCGCGAGCTGCACGAAGCTACCTCTGGTCCCATGCTGAGAGCATGGGACTCGATATTTCCAAGTTCAAATGCAACGGCGTGCACATCCATGTGCCTTCCGGAGCGATCCCGAAAGACGGACCTTCGGCCGGGATCGCAATGGCAACAGCCCTTGCGTCCTCGTACATCGGAGAAGCGGTACGAAGTGATACGGCAATGACCGGAGAAATCAGTCTGAGCGGGTTAGTCCTGCCGGTCGGCGGGATCAAGGAAAAAGTGTTGGCCGCTCATCGCGTCGGCATTAAACGGGTGATTCTGCCCAAATCCAATGAGAAGGATTTGAAAGAGGTACCACAGGAAGTGCGTGAGGATCTGACCTTCATTCTGGTGGAAAGAATCGAGGAGGTCCTCCCCGCTGTCTTTAACTGCGATGTAGCAGCTCACGAAAGCTTCCGCTTTGGAACAAGCACTGCCCAAGCCTCGGTATGAATGGACCGTGTCGAGTGAAGCGCAGGCATCGGCTTGTGTTTCCGGATCAACCCGTCCCACGTTTCTTTCCAATCATTTCTGTAGCTTGCTCCCCAAGTAATCCATATGTAAGGATGAATTCGATTGCTCGACCCATCTAGGTGGAGACCAAACAGAAAGGAGCGACGCCATGGCTACGCCGCCCAAGATTGAGATCGGTCCGATTGTCAAAGTCGTGAAAACTGACGAAGAGTGGAAAAGGCTGCTCTCGCCTGGAGCGTACCAGGTCCTACGACATGAAAGCACAGAACGTCCCTTTACCGACAACATGCACGACAACCATAGGGCGGGCATCTACTACTGTGCCGGCTGTGACCTGCCGGCCTATTCCTCCGAGCATAAATTCGACAGCGGCACCGGCTGGCCCAGCTTTTGGCAACCGATCGATCCCAAGGTGGTCGAATCCAGCACCGATTACAAGCTGATTTTCCCAAGGACCGAAGTCCACTGCGCACGCTGCGAGGGGCATCAAGGCCATATCTTTAAGGACGGTCCAAAACCGACGGGATTACGCTACTGCATCAACGGCGTCGCGCTGAAGTTTGTCCCTGCTTAGGTCCTGGCAGGCTGAGCCTCAACCTTCCAAGACATGGGGGGCCTTTCTCCTCTCACTTGTGACTCTTCCAAGTTGCACCTATCTAGATGTGCTTGCTACGATGAGGCTTTTCCGCCTCAAGATAAAGGCTGCTCGTGCCCAATACTACGGTCTCTTCCCAGGCTTCAGGCGATCTGATCGTTGAAGGCGCGCGGCAGAATAATCTCAAGAACATCTCGCTCCGCATTCCACACAACCAGGTCACAGCCATCACAGGCGTGTCAGGATCGGGGAAATCCTCTCTCGCGTTCGACACCCTCTTCGCCGAAGGCCAATGGCGCTATGTCGAATCGCTCTCCACCTATGCCCGCATGTTTCTCGACAAGGTCAATCGGCCCGATGTCGACCGGCTGATCAACGTCCGGCCGGCCATTGCCATCGAACAGAAGAACCCTATTCGTACCGCCCGCTCGACGGTCGGAACTACGACTGAGATCGCCGATCTCTTGCGACTGCTATTCGCCAAAATTGGCCACCCGTTCTGCCCAGATTGCGCGATTGCTGCTCGTAGCTTTCACCCCGGCGCTGTCGTCGAGGATCTCCTCGCCCATTGTAACGAAGCCCGAGCGATGATCCTGTTCCCTGTCACAGCACCGGCGCCGAAGCAGGAGCAGGTCTTTATCCAATCACTCCTGCTCCGCGGTTTTGCCAGGGTGCGATGCGGCACGGAGATCCTCGATCTCCACGAAACCCATAGGCTTCCAAAAATCAGGCCGGATCATCTCCAGATCGTCCTCGATCGGCTGGTCATTCGGGAAGACAACCGGTCTCGTATCGTCGAAGCGATCGAAACCGCATTCCGCGAGGGCGAAGGCCTATGCCTAGTAGAGGTTATCGACCAGGGTCTCAGGCCCTACAGCACGGACTTTCGCTGCCAACAATGTGGCAGAACCTTCGAGCCGATTCGGCCAGTTCTCTTTTCTTTTAACCATCCACTTGGCGCCTGTCCCGAGTGCAAGGGATTCGGCAATATTCTCCGGTACGATCCCGACCTGGTCATCCCAGACCACAGCAAGTCGCTGGCCCAAGGCGCGATTGAACCCTGGAGCAAACCCAGTGGCGATTGGTGGCAGAAACAGCTGTTCCTCTCCATGAAGCGGCGTGGCGTCGACCTCACGATCCCCTACAGGGACCTGCCGCAGCCTATCCAGCACATAATCTGGCAGGGAGAAGGCAAACTGGAGGGAGTACAACAGTTTTTCGAATACTTGGAAGGAAAGCGCTACAAGCTGCATGTGCGCGTGATGCTCAGCCGCTACCGAACACCGGTTCCCTGTCCGACCTGTAAAGAATCTCGCCTCCGCCGTGACGCGCGCTATGTGAAGATCGCGGGGAAAGACATTCACGAGCTGTCTTGTCTCACGATCGAAGACGCTGCAGCATGGATCACAGCCCTTGCGCTCTCTCCCTATGAAGAACAGATCGCTCGAGATATCCTCCGACAGCTGACGACCAAGCTCGGCTTTCTCCTCCGCGTAGGCCTCGGTTATCTCACTCTTTCCCGCCAGACTCGTACCCTCTCAGGAGGAGAAGCCCAGCGCGCAGCCCTGGCCAACCAACTCGGTGCCCGCCTGGTCGGCACCCTCTACGTCCTCGACGAACCGACGATCGGTCTCCACCCGCGTGATACAGCCACACTCGCCGGTATCCTGCGAGAGCTGGCAGCCCAGGGCAACACGGTCGTCGTGGTCGAACATGACCGCCAGATGATGCAGGCAGCCGACTATCTCGTCGAGCTGGGTCCCATGTCAGGAGAGAAGGGCGGCGAAGTGATCTGCGCGGCACCCCGGCAGGCATTCATGGCAGACCGACGTTCCATCACAGCGCGCTATCTCCGTGGCGAAGATGAAATTTCAATCCCTCGATCACGGCGAAAAGGAAACGGTAAATTTCTTGTTATTGCAGAAGCTTGCGAGCATAACCTCAAGCAGCTGTTTGTGAGAATTCCCCTCGGCATGTTGGTCTGCGTGACCGGCGTCTCAGGGTCCGGCAAGAGCACACTAGTTGAAGAGACACTCTACCGGGCAGTCGCCCGTGCCTTTCGTATCGAATCACTGCCCATGGGTCGGTTTCGGGCAATTAAGGGGATTGAGCACCTCACTGGCATCAAACTCATTGACCAAGAACCGATTGGCCGAACACCTCGTTCGAATCCAATTACGTACTTGAAAGCGTTCGATGAGGTTCGCTCTCTCTTTGCTTCTGAGCGTGAAGCGCTCCGGCAAGGCCTCACTGCAGGGCAATTCTCCTTTAATACCACTGGTGGCCGATGCGATCGGTGCGAAGGAAGCGGCGTGGAGAAGCTTGAGATGTACTTTTTTGAGGACATCTATGCCACCTGTGAAGCCTGCGATGGAAAGCGGTTCAAGCCGAATGTGCTCGCCATTCACTATCGTGGCAAGACCATTCACGATGTCCTCCAGATGACCGTCGACGAGGCCGTGGGATTTTTTAGCGGCTCGCCCAAGCTTACCGAAAAGCTCCATCTCCTTTCGTCCATCGGACTCGGCTATCTACGGCTCGGCCAGTCAGCGACGACCCTCTCAGGCGGCGAGGCCCAGCGGTTGAAAATCGCCGCGGAACTCACGAATGGGGGGCTGCCTCGACAAGGGGCTGTCCCCCTTCCTCGCGCGAACGGGGACAGGCACCGGCAGAGCCGGAGCCAGTCCCCTAGCCAGTCCCCTCATGTCCTCTACATCATGGACGAACCGACCACTGGCCTGCACGTCGATGACATCAAAAAACTCCTGGCGATGCTGCAGAAACTGGTGAACAGTGGCAATACTGTGGTGGTGGTGGAACACAACCTCGATGTCATCAAATGCGCCGATTGGATCATCGACCTAGGACCGGAAGGCGGCGCAGCAGGCGGGCAGATCGTAGCGGAAGGCAGACCAGAACAGGTAGCCAAGGTGGCGGCATCTTACACCGGACGATTCCTAGCAGATGCGCTCATGTCGGCTACTGACAACGTGGATTCATGACATTTTTGTTTCACCCGAACGGAGCCTTTGCTAACGTCTTCTAGAGCCCTGGGCGCTTTTCAGCGGTAACCAGTACCTCAATCGGCTGATTCGCGCGACGCACATCCAACTGAAGTGTCTGCCCTGCCTCGACCTGACAGAGTCGTTTCGCTTCCCGCTCTGATGACACGCGGGATAATACTGTGCCGTTACAGGCAACAACCCTGTCACCCACCTTGAGGCCCGCTTTCTCGGCCGGTAACCCACCGCGCAGTTCCCTTACAAGATAGTATCGAGCACCGCCTAATTCTTGTAGCTCCCAGTTGACTCCGATCCGCCCGGACCCTAACAATCCCGTTTGCGAGCCGAACCGAGAGAGAATATGATTCGCGATCACGCGGGCTAAGCCTTCGGGATCATCGGTCGTGGGGTCTGAACCGTATCCTCCCCCATTGAATAACACCACGCCGCTCTCGACGTCGATCATTCGGAAAGCCAGTGACACACGGTTGAGCTGATCGCTTTCTGATCGCTCCCACTGTTGCACTTCACCCACCACAATAGCCTGCGCCCCAACGAGTTGCCCCACTTTCAGCACTTCGGCATCGCCGGCATGCTGCAGTTGGATAACCTGCTCTTTGAATACTTCGTCTAGCTCGGCTCGCTCAACGATATTGATATCAAGATCCAGTAGTAAGGTCGTCATGATCCCGGCGACGCGCGACCCGGATCCCTGTGCATCCGGCGCATCCTCGAACACCATAACGGCCATTGTCCGATAACGATCGATCGTGTCACGATTGATCGGGCCAACGCCGGTCACAACCGGCTCAGGACGTCCACGCATCCCGCCAGATCCAAGGCTGGTTGTGCCGGATGCCGCACAGGCGCGACGCCTCTGTAAAATGGCAGCAGGAGTGCCCCAGGCACAGAGTTCGTCGTTTACCAGTACGATGTGGTGTGGATATTCGCGTTGATGTTCTGCGGCAATGTTGGTGAAGGGATAGACAATACACCCGCCGATCCAGATTGAAATGGGACAGAGTGCCAGCTCATACAGCCACTGGTTACGGGCCGTGAGGGAGTATTCCCAGACCAGCAGATGGCCATCGTCACGCAGTACGCGGTCCGGCCGACCAACCTGCTCGATAACCTCGGCTTTCGTCATGGGCACAGAAAGCCGGTCGAGCTTGGATTCCGACTTCACTATGGTGTACAGCACACCGCACCCGGAGCAGACGTATGCAAGTAGGATCGTCCCCACCAAACAGCCAAGCCGTCTCACCATCCTAGTACAACTCCAGAGAAGCCACCTGTATGCGAGGCAGGGTAACATCTGCACAAGTCGGCTGCAACGGAACGGGAGAGGAGGAGAAACACGCGAATAATTTCTGAAGGGCGGAGTCTCCAGCAGGATGTTCAAAATGGCCGTCAGCAAGGCCGCGCGAGAATCTCTGACTCTTTACACTTCCCTTAAGGGGAGTGGCCAAGGCTGCCCTTTACTGCGCGCATCGAACGAGCACATTCTTATCGTGCGCGTTCTGCGAGCAAGAAGGGCATCTGGCCACTCCCCGCCATTTTTTCAGCATCCTGCTAATTCAAGGAGGGATCGAGAGGCATGTCTGCATAATGACGATATTCATCGCCCATGGCGCTGACCATATCCGGCCAAATACGTGCAGGATCTGTGGCAAAGACAGCATTGGGATCTGCCGGAACAGTAAACCAGGAGCCGGTCTGCATTTCAGATTCCAGTTGCCCTGGTCCCCAGCCGGAATACCCGATATAGGCGCGAAAGGCCTCGCGCCCTTCGCTGGTGGTCAAAATACGATCGATGATGTCGGTATCCCCGCCCAGACAGACCCCATCGAAGACATGATGGGAGTTCTCAGGCAATTGATCCAAGCGATAGAGCATCATCACCTGGTTCGTTTGCACCGGCCCTCCCGAGAAGAGGACGTGCTGTTGACCTTCAAGGATCGGCACTTGAGGTAACGCTTCCGAGACCGACATCGCCGTCGGGCGATTCACGACGACACCCAGCGCGCCTTCTGCTCCATGCTCGCAGAGCAAGACCACCGTCTGCCGAAAATTCGGATCGCGCAAGGACGGTGCTGCGATCAAAAAGACGCCTTTGGCAAGTGGAGCTTTCATGGCTAATATCCTACCGCGCTGGTGTATGCCGCGCAAGCGAAGCGAGCAGACTGTTCATGTGGTTGGTTTCGTTTATTTGGTTTATTTAGTTCGTCTGATTCAACCAAACAAACCCAACAGACCACACAAACCCGTGCAACCAGTTATCGGTAGAGGGATTCGCGTCGGTCGCGGAGCAGGTTATTGTAGGGTGTAAGGGATTTGTTTCGGGCATCCGCGGGATCGATTTCGGTAATATAGAGCTCTTCCTGGTCTCGGGATGCACGATGCAGAATGGCCCCACGTGGAGCGACGACTTCGCTATTTCCGATAAATGTCAACTGATCCTTTCCGCTTCGTGCTTCGCTGCCTGTGCGGTTGCTCGTGACTGCGAACACTCGATTTTCCAGACACCGAACCGGCATGGAGTCCGGACAATTGGGCAGGATGAGGTTCGAAGGATGGCAGATGATCTCTGCCCCCTTGAGCGCCAACGTGCGAGCCGACTCCGGATAGTACCAATCGAAACAAATCATCACCCCGATCTTGGCCAGTCCGATATCCCAGACCTGAAATCCCGTATCGCCAGGGGTAAAGAAGAGCGTTTCTTCAAAGAAGAGATGTGTCTTGCGATAACAGCCGATAAACCCGGACGGACCGACGACCACGGCGGAGTTATAACACACGCCCCCGGCGCGCTCGGGAAGGCCTGCGACAATCACCATCTGGCGCCGCTTGGCAAGGTCTATGAGCCGTCTTGTGGTTGCCCCATCCGGCACCGGCTCTGATAATGCCAACGCTTCTTGTTGTGACACAAACTGATACCCGGATGCGAATAGCTCCGGCAACACGATCAGATCGGCGTCAGCCTGGTCGAGCGTTTCCACAACCCTATCGAGATTGTGAGACACCTCGCCGAACCGTGGAGAGAACTGGAAAAACCCGACCAGCATGATCGTCACATCCCCAGAATAAAACGGGCAGGGTTGCCCCTGCCCGTTCAACACCAATCTCGGACGGAATGATTTACTTCACTTCGGACAAATGGGTGACCGCGCCTTCGGCATGTTGCGTAGCGACATCTGCATGACCAGCCTTGCCATGCTCGACGCATTCCTTGAGATGCTTGATTCCCTCATCGACATGCGGATTCTTCCCTACCGCCCCGGCATGCTTGAGTGACTCCTGACAATGCTGCACGGCAGCATCGGCATGTCCCTGTTTGCCATGAGCCACAGCTTCCTTGGCATGTTCCAAGGCTTCACCCGCGTGCTTATCCGCTGCAAGGGCGAGCCCGCTGAACAGCGGGAAGCCGACAAGGGCAGCTACCGCCGCCACGACCAGCGCTCCTCGATAAATTTTCCTCTTCATAGATTCCTCCTCAGGGGGGTTAAGGTTCATCCAGCAGGGGAAGGTCCCACAATTATGTAATACCCTTCACCTTACACAGCCGCTTTTTCACTGTCAAGAAGGCTTCACTTGGGGATCGACGTTCAGGATGTGCTGCAATCCCTTGGCATCTTTTTCCACGGGGCAGGCAAAATCCCGACTCCACTCCCACCAGGACCCCGGATAGTTACGCACCTTCTGATATCCTACAATCTTAAGTACAAAGTACAGCCAGGCTGATCGGACGCCGCCGGTGCAATAGCAAATGACCTCTTTGTCTTGTGTGAGGCCTTTGTCCAGGAGACTCTCTGTGATTGCCTGAAGATCTTTCAACGTGGCGTCCGCTTGAAGAAACCCATTCCAAGCCACATGAATCGCAGAAGGGATGTGGCCGGGTCGTGGTATCCCTGACACCTCTTTCCCAAGATACTCCTCCAGGCTACGCGCATCGATGATCAGGGTGTTCGGATGCGGCTGCTTCACGAGGTGTTTCAGTTCTTCTTTACCGGCAATCACGGAAGCCACCGGCCTGATATTGAAGGTCCCTGGCTCGGGTGTCACGGACCCATGCTCGAATGGCCGCTTTTCCTGCACCCACTTGACCCAGCCCCCGTCGAGAATACGCAGTCGCGTATGCCCGAGATACTCCAACATCCAGAACATGCGGCCTTCGTCTCCCCAGTTGTCGAACGGATTGGAGTAGATGATCACATCGCTGTCGTGACTGATGCCCAAGGCGCGAATCTTCTGTTCCATGCGTCCAGGATCCGGGTCAAGCAATCCTTTCGGCACGGCATTCGGATCGCTGTACTCATGCCAGGTCGAATGGACCGCACCTGGAATATGGCCGCCGAATTCGTAGGCTGCCCGCCCACGTACATCGAGAACTACCAAACCAGGCTGTCCCAGCCTCCGCTGAAGAGTATCCGTATCGATCAGCAAGTCGTGGATCATGTCGTTCCTTCCAGAAAAAGCCATCAGCTGTCAGCTTTCAGCGGACAGCTTGTTTCTACTGGCTGACGGCTGACGGCTGTCTGCTGAAGGCTCTCGCGGCGCAATGCCGCTCCGAGATCTCCGGACAGCGGGAACTCACGCTCGTATACGACGAATCGATAGGGGTCGTTCCCCGTGAGCCCGTACTTGGTCCGCAACATCTCATGTTGCTTGTCGGTCAGGATGTGGTACTGCACCAAGGTCTTCACTTTCAAGTCCTCTGCCTTAGCCGGGAGTTGGTACACAAACCGGTATTCACGGCTGGCCAAGGGTATCAGCCGATTATCATACAACTCAACAATGGCCGGCTGCCACATGATCCAGCGGCCCATCGTCGACGTTTGGTGATCCAGCACCTTTCCCTGCTGATCTTCCACGCTAAATTCCACAGTGAAATATCGATCGGGATCGCCGGTCGGAATCTTATGGCCGGCGCCTGCATTGACCAACGTGAGCGTAAATCCAACCCGATCGCCCGGCTTAGGCGAAGCAATATCGGCTTTGACTTGCAACGCCACCGCCCGCCTCACCATATCGGGGTCATGCCCGCCACGCCAGAGATGCCGGCGTCCACGTCGGATCGGACTATTCGCTGCAACCGGCCGATCGATCTCCGGCATGTGGCAGCTCTGGCAAATGAAGCCCCGTTCCTGCATGAAGAACTTGCCTTCGGATTCTGCATAGGTCCCGCAAGGTCCCACGTTATAAAACTGGGCCGGTCCTGACACGACATTGTGACAACGCTGACAGACTTGCGCGGTCCTGAAATTCGGATCGAATTGCGTCGGGTGTGGCGCGGCGGAATCTTCGAAGGGCCCGTAAATGACTCCGTCCCGCACATGACAAGCTGCGCAGCTCACCGATTCTTTCTGATACTCGGGATCGTACCGGGGATTAGGAATTTGGGCCGCCTTTTCCACCCGCCCTCGGGGGATCTCTTTCACCAACGTCGGCTGCTGATTTTCCAATGGGGTGTGGCAGTTCAAACAGACCCAAATATTCTTGTCCTTCTTCCAGTAGGCCTGAAAGAATGGATCCTCATAGGCATGGGCATGGATACTGGTCTTCCATTCGTCGTAGATCTCGCGATGGCATTGGCCACAAGATTCAGCCTTCAAGCTCGTCAGACCCTCCGGAATCCTCTGAAATGGGATCGCATGGGCATAATCCGAGCGCAACCCGAAAATCACCACCGGCTTGATCTCGGTGTAATAGACGTAAGTCAGAATCGCAGCCAGACCACAACCGAGCAGAGCTTTGACAACTATCCTCATGCCGCCAAGAGCGCCTGGATGTGGCGATCGACCGAGGCTGCCAGCGAGGTGAGATGGTACCCGCCTTCGAGGGACGAGAGTATCCGCCCTCCGGCATGGCGTTTGGCAATGCCTGCCACGATGCCGGTGAGGTCTGCATAGCCTGCTTCCGTCAACTCCATGTTTGCGAGCGGATCGTCTTTGTGGGCGTCGAAGCCGGCAGAGATAATCACGAAGTCGGGCCTGAAGGCGTCGGCGGCCGGGACTAGCGACTTCTGAAAGACGGCACGGTACTCCTCATCGCCTTCGCCAGGCTCCATCGGAACATTGATCGTCAATCCGTCTCCCGCCCCCCGGCCCCGCTCCGTCGCACAGCCTGTGCCAGGATAGTGCGGATACTGGTGGGTGCTGAAAAACAGCACGGAGGGATCGTCTTCAAAACTGTGCTGCGTGCCATTGCCATGGTGCACATCCCAATCGATAATCAACACACGCGTCAGCCCATACTTTTTCTGAACGTAGCGCGCGGCAATCGCGACATTGTTGAGGAGACAGAAACCCATCGCCCGCCCTGCTTCAGCATGATGCCCCGGCGGCCTCACCGCGCAGAAGACATGGTCTACTTGCTGTTTCATGATCGCATCGACCGCAGCCAATGCCCCTCCGGCTGCCAGATAGGCGGCAGTCAACGAACTGGGAGACATTGAGGTATCGGGATCGAGCGAGACCCGTCCGCTCGTCGGTGCGTGACTCTTCAGCATTGCCAGATAGGAGGGCGTATGGATTTCCGTAATCCATTCATCTTCAGCCTCCCGTGGTTCAATCTTAACCAGACGAGCTGCTGTCCCGCTCTGCCCTAACTGCTGCATGATCGCACGCAGCCGGCCAGGCGATTCAGGATGCCCGGCCCCCATGTCATGGTCGAGACAGCGCGGATCGTAGACGAGTCCTGTTTTCCCCATGACAAATTCCGTAAGGCGTCAGGCGTGAAGGGTGAGACGTATCCTCGTGATCGAGGAGAATAGATTATCACGCAGCAACGCGCGTAGACAACGAGCGGAAAGGCATGTTACGGTCGGCGGATCAAGTTTCGACCAGGAGAGAGGATGCCAAACCGACGAATCGAACCCCTCAAGAAAGTTCTGATGATTGATCCAAACGACGAGGTCGCCTGGTTCGGTCTCGGGAAAGCTTACATGGAAGACGCCAACTTCGAAGAGGCGGCCAAGGCCCTTCATCAATGCGTCACAGTCAAGCCCACCTATTCAGCCGCCTACTACGCCCTGGCCCAGTCGCTCCACAAACTCGGTCGAATCGACGAATGCCGAACCGTCTGTGCCACCGGCATCGACGTGTCCACGAAGAACGGCGACGCGATGGTGACAAAGAACTTGGAGCTCTTAAAAGGCTCGCTGCCTGCCTCTGGTTCATCTAGTTGATTCGGTTTGTTTTGTTGATTTGGTTGGTTTCGTTCAACCAAACAAACCAGACAGACCCTCAAAAAACCAGCGCAACCATCCGATTTATACCGCCTCCGCTCCTTCATCGTCATCATCATCAGACGAAAGACCGAGAGCTCCCGGCTGACGCTTGGCAATTTCTTCATACAGTTCATCCAGCCATCGGCTCGCGCATCCGAGAATTTCCCTCACTAACGGTTCTGGTTGACCCGTACGCTTGATCGTCCACTGCGATACGTATTCCAACAACACGTCCCGTTCGAACTGTTCTGACGATTGCATGGCGAGCGATGTCATTTCGCTCAGCCCTGTTTTAAGAATCTCGGCCACCATGTCACGCCCATAAGAGGTACTGGCCGTGACATATTGGACTGCTCGATTCAGTTCTTGATCGGTCATAGGATCTCCCGTCATGCTTGACGCATCATACCGAGAATGCGCCCGCAGTGGAAGATTCTGCCGGAGCTAGTGAAAAACGCTGCAGCCTCGTCGGTGGGAATGGTATGATCATGAGCGAACAAGGCCGAATATGTGGCCCAGCAGGATGCTCAAAAAGTCCGTCCAGCAAGGCCGCAGCTAACGAAAGCACCGGAGGCGTAATCTTCTCACCCACCCGCCCCGAACTGCTAACGTAGTTCTGTCCCGATGGGCTACGTTGAGGATGCTTTCGAGGCGAGAACGATGCATGGGAAGAGGCGCGTCCTTGCGCGCCGGGGTCGGGCGGGTGAGAAGAGTGACTTTTTCAGCATTCTGCTAAAGGCGAAACGAAGGAGATGCGACCCATGCCAGTGAAGATCGGCCGGAAACATTCGACCTCTCCCAATACCTCTTCCTCAAAACGGCAGCGGCTCACCTATGCTGAGCGCTGGGACCTTTCACAACTGGCAGAAAACCCGGTTCAACGATTCGAGACCCTGGCAGAAGAAATCGAAACCAAAGTAGCGCAGTTTGAGGCTGCGCGTGCCTACCTCAGCCCGACCATGGAGGTATCCGCCTTTCATCCCCTGCTGACACTAAGCGAGGACATCGCAGCTGCCTCGTCACGAATCAGCGCCTATGCCTATCTCTGGTTCTCGGAAAATACAAAAAACCTCGCCGCTCGTTCGTTTAAGACGAAGGTCGAGGAGCGGATCATCGCGCTTCAGAACCGAATGGTATTTTTCGATCTCTGGTGGCAGAGCGTCGATGAGGGTAACGCACGCCGGCTCATGACAGAAACCGGCACGTTTCGTTACCACCTGGAAACCATTCGCCGGTTTCAACCCCACACGCTCTCTGAACCAGAAGAGAAGATCGTCAATATCAAGAACATCACAGGCCGAAGCGCAATTCATTCGCTGTACGACGTCGTCACGAACAGTTTCGTGTTCACGCTCACCGTCAAGGGTAAACGGATGACGATGACACGCGAGGAACTGACAGCCTACCTCCGCCACACGCAAGGGCAACTGCGTGAAGCCGCCTATCGAGAGCTCTATCGTGTCTATGCCGATCAACACGATCTATTGGGCGAAATCTACAAGACTTTGGTCAACGACTGGAAAGCAGAAAATGTGCAACTGCGCAAGTTTGCCTCCCCGATTACCACCCGTAACCTCGGCAACGACATTCCGGATGAAGCCGTATCCTCACTCCTGAGGGTCTGCCAGAAAAACGCCGGCATCTTCCAGCGGTACTTCCATATCAAAGCTCGCCTGTGCAAGATCGATCCGATGAGCCGCTATCACATCTATGCGCCATATCGCACAGAACAGAAATCCTATCGCTATCAGGATGCAGCCCGACTGGTGCTGGACGCCTACCGAGGATTTTCTCCTCAATTGGCCAGTCTGGCAGAACAGGTCATGGCTGAACGACATATCGATGCGCGTACCAGGCCCGGGAAAATCGGGGGCGCCTACTGCTACAGCGTCGTGCCAGGCACGGCCCCTTACGTGCTCCTGAACTTCACCGGAGAGGCGCGTGACATCACGACGATGGCCCATGAACTCGGCCATGCGGTCCACGGCATGATGGCGGCGCAGCATTCTATCTTTACCTTCCACTCCACTCTTCCGCTGGCAGAAACTGCCTCGGTGTTCGGAGAACGTATCCTGTCCGATACGCTCATAAACCAGGAACGGGACAAGAAGGTGAAACAGGGACTCCTGCTTAACCAACTGGACGACATCTATGCCACGGTCCTCCGACAAGCTTACTTTGTCCAATTCGAGCAACAGGCCCATGAGATGATAGCTCAGGGGTCAACTGTGAGAGATCTAGCCAAGACCTATCTGGCTGAAGTGCGACAGCAGTTTGGAAAAAGGATTAAGGTCCCGGATGAGTTCCAATGGGAATGGCTGACCATTCCGCACATTTTTGCCAGCCCGTTCTACTGCTATGCCTACAGCTTCGGCAACCTCCTGGTGCTCGCCCTCTACCAGATGTACCAGAAAGAAGGGGCCTCGTTCGTGCCGAAATATCTCGACTTGCTGAGTACGGGCGGATCCGAGTCACCGCAGACGATCCTCGCCAAGCTGGGAATCGATATGGCATCGGAAGACTTTTGGCAATCGGGGTTTGATACGATCCACGGAATGGTCGATCAGCTGGAACGAACACTATAAACACCCCCGCCTTTTCCCCTCTTGACACGCAGGAACAAGAGGTGTATTATTTCATTGATTGATAACGGTTATCAGAATCGTTACCGACCCACAGGCACTGTCCGCCGGTTAGGAATGTCGCCCATGTACCTTTGCCTCTGTCAGGGAATTACCGAGTCGGATGTCCGAGAAGCAGGACGGGGTGGTATCACCACGCCTTGTCAACTCAAGACGAAGTTTAGACTGAAACAGCGAGGATGCTGTGGTCGCTGTTCAAAAAATATTGACGAGTTTGTTCAGATTGCAGCGAGCGCACAGCAAGACCTTGTCTTCAGCAGCATACAACGCTAGCCCAGATAAAGCCTTATAGCCAGTTAGTGGGAAGAACCTCTCCTCATCATCACAGCCACTTCTGCCACACGTCGACCTAACTCTTTGGCATCGGCCAACTCCTGGTTGTCGATACCGGGGCTGTCGCCTTCCGTGGTGGCAGATGCGCCGAAAGCCCCACCCCCACTGACGACGATCATCTGATTTCCCAGCATCGCGGCAAGGATCGTCAGCATCGTGACCTCTTTCCCACTCGACACCTGGCCACCGGTGGCAAAGGCCGCGCCGATCTTGTTCTTCATCTTAAACTCGGGGAATACACCGAATTTAAACTGCCAATTATCGAAGAAGGTTTTCACCTCTCCAGACATGTTCGACCAATAGACCGGCGAGCCGACGACGACCGCATCAGCAGAGAACAGATCGTCCGCCGTCACCTTGCCAACCCGCTTCAATAGCGCCTGGGTGCCGTGCACGCTCTTCACACCATCGATCACCGCTTCAGCCAGCCGTTCCGTATTGCCGGAAAGAGAATGGTAAGTTACGAGCACCTTCACCGGTGGAGGCGGCTCGTCGGCGAATGTCTCGCTCAAGCCGGCACCCGACACCAGAGGCAGGGCACACAGAGCCATACGACCCATGAGATAGAATTGTGAACTATGGATGAGAGAACGGGCCATCGACTTACGGAGAAACGTGGGCAGGCGACAAAACTGGCGCCGGTTCAGCGACGGATAACTTCCTCTTCCATCCGTTCTTCAACGGAAACCTCTGTCAATGTTCCACGATAGTCGCACTTGTGACAACGTACCCGCCATTCTTCGATCCACTTTTCCTGCACGTACGACTGCCGGCACTTCGGGCACACAAATACGCCTTTGACATAATGCACTTTCCGGATCTCTTTCATCGGTCCCTCCTGGCCTCGTAGGACCGAGGATGGCATAGGCAACCGCGTGATTGCAAGGCGCCCACAATCAGAATTACCGGAGACCACGTCCTAGCCATCCTGCTTGACTCATCTCCCATAGGCCGATTAGGATGCCGCCGTGCAACGGCCAAGATTATTCGCGCTTTTCTTCATCCTGCTCTTTTCCACCCCATGCAGCACACATGCGGGGGCCGATCCTGCCACACTCGGGTTGGTCCAGATTACCCTCCCTGGAGGGGCCATCATTCAGGCAGAGTTGGCCGACACCCCTCAAAAGCGCGCAACGGGATTGATGTACCGTGAGCATTTGGATGCGGACCGGGGCATGCTTTTTACATTCACCCAAGCACAGGCCTGGGTGTTCTGGATGAAGAACACAAAAATCCCGCTCGACCTCATCTGGATAAATGAAAAAAAACAGATTATCCATATGGAACAAAACGTCCCGATTTGCACCAGAACGGACGATAGCTGCCCGCAATATCGGCCCAACGAAGACGCGCTCTATGTCTTAGAACTTGCAGCAGGGCGAGCTGAGAGTTTGAAACTGCAGCGAGGATCAAAACTTCAGTTCCGAATCCCCTAGCAGGCTCCCCTCACGCAGGATGCTCAAAAAGTTCGTCCGGCAAGGCCGCAACAAGCCATCACTTCACTATAAGGGGTGGCTGGGATGATCCCAACTGCGCGCGTCGAACGAGCACATTCATATCGTGCGCGTTCCGCGAGCACGGGGATCGCCTGAGCTACCCCGCCTCCTTTTTCAGCATCCTGTGGGCTAGGGTCGTTCTTGCCAGGCCCTCATCCGTCTCGCCGTAATCACCCCATCAACACGCTCAACAGCTTTCAGCACCTGGTCGAGATGGCGGGTATCTGAAACCTCCACGACAAAATCAAGAATGGCCTTCTGATCCTCACGCGTCGTGATTTCAGCACGACTGATGTTGGCATGACATTCTGCAATCGCGGACGACACATTCGCCAGAACGCCGGTCTTATCGACAGCCACAATGGACATTTTCACTGCGTGTGTGCTGGGGGTAGCGGAGTCCCACTCCACTTCCACTAACCGCTCCTTGTCATAATCCAGAGCTTCGAGATTCGGGCAATCGACAGCATGAATCGTCAGTCCACGGCCACGAGTGATATACCCGAGAATGCGGTCGCCTGGCACAGGGTGACAGCAACGTGACAGTTGCATCAGCAGATCCCGAGACCCCTTGACCTGCACACCGGTGCTGTCGCTCTTTCCGCCTACCGTTTTCCGCGAGGTGGGACGTTCCTGAGTCAGCGCCGGTTCCGGTGCTCCGGATGACAGAACCGTGAGTTTACCGATGACCTGCGATGTCGCCACGCGGCCGAAACCCACCGCCGCAGCCAATTCATCGGTGCTGTCGAACCCCGACTGGCGAGCGGCTTGTAACAGCTCCGGTGATTTAAACATCCGGGCCGGCGCCATCCCCTGACGGCGGAACTCCGACTCCAGTAAACGACGGCCGATCTCAATGCTCCGCTTCTGCTCTTCCAGTTTGATCCAATGTTTGATCTTAGTCTTCGCACGGGAGGTGCGGACGAATTTCAACCAGTCCTTGTGCGGCGATTGCGTGGGAGAGGTCAGTATTTCTACCGTATCTCCGCTGGCCAGTTGATGCTTGAGGGGGACGATCTTTCCATCCACCTTGGCTCCGACACAATGGTCCCCGACCTCGGTATGAATCGCGAATGCAAAATCGACGGGTGTCGACCCTCTCGGCAACTCCTTCACAACCCCCTTGGGCGTAAACACATACACCACATCGTGAAAGAGGTCGAGCTTCACCGAGTCCATGAACTGCCGGTTATCCGTCAAATCTTCATGCCATTCAACGAACTGGTGCAGCCAGCCGAAAGCTTTGCTGTCACGATCGGCCACATGGCCCTGTTCTTTATATTTCCAGTGCGCGGCGATGCCGTGCTCGGCGATACGATGCATCTCCTCCGTGCGGATCTGGAATTCGACATGCTCTCCCTTGGGGCCCACCACCGTCGTATGCAGCGATTGATAGAGATTGGATTTGGGAATTGCAATGTAGTCCTTGAAGCGCCCTGGCACAGGCCGCCAGGCTGAGTGAATCACTCCGAGCACGGCGTAACAGTTCATCTTCGTATCGGTGACGATCCGCAGCGCAGTAAGGTCGTAGACCTCTTCGAATGTAATCGACTGCTTATGCATCTTCTGGTAAATGCCGTAGAGATGTTTGGGCCGTCCGTATACGTTTCCGACCAACCCGTTCTCTTGCATGGCCTTCTGCACGAGTCGGCGGACTTCGTCAATATACTGCTGCCGGTCTTCGTCACGTTTCGCGACGCGGACACGCAATGTCTCGTACACATCAGGCTTCAGGTGTTTGAGACAGAGGTCTTCCAACTCGTTCTTGATCCACCCGATTCCAAGACGATTGGCCAATGGTGCATAGATCTCCAGCGTCTCCTGCGCGATCTCCTGCCGCTTGGCTGGACGGAGATGCTGCAGGGTGCGCATGTTGTGCAACCGGTCGGCGAGCTTGATGAGAACGACACGGATGTCGTCCGCCATCGACAACACCATCTTGCGGAAATTCTCCGCTTGCTTTTCCTCATAACTCCGAAATGTGATTTTGCCGATCTTTGTCACCCCATCGACCAGATGCACCACATCCTTTCCGAACTCTCTTTCGAGTTCTTCAGGCGTTGCGACCGTATCTTCCAGGGTATCGTGCAGCAATGCTGCGACGATGGCGGTGACATCTGTTTTGAGCGAGGTCAGGACTCCGGCGACGGCGATGGGATGCTGAACATACGGTTCTCCGGAAAGACGACGTTGCCCCACGTGCGCCTTGGCAGAAAATTCGTAGGCCTTCCGAACGAGGCCGAGATCGGCATCGGCATAATAGCCTTTAATCCGATCCAGCAGCTGGTCGAGTTCTGTGACGGTTTGGTACACCATGGTTCTCTCACTTACTCACTCGCGCTCAGCCGAACGTCGCGTATACGAAGCTGAATCCGATCACGGCCGTTCCAGTGATTGAGTTCCGGCGTGAAGGCGAGGTCGACGGGAGCACGAGACGGGATACCCCGTTCCAGCAACGACTTCATGCCGAATCCGATACTGTCGAACGGCAGCGACCTCCCTTGCCGTACGGTCATTTTCAAGTGTTTTTCACCGACGGTGCGTGACTCCATGACTTCGAGACCGGTCACCGCAAACGTCGGCTCTGGATTGCCCGCACCGAACGGGTGCAGCGAGCCGATTTCCTGTATCAACTGGAGATTCACCTCATTCAGACGCACCTCAGCATCGACATTCAACGTCGGAACCTTATAGCCGTCATGCACCCACCCGGCCACCACGTCGGAAAACATGGCACGAAACTCGTCGATTCGAGACTCGCGAATAGTTAGACCTGCGGCACTCGGATGTCCCCCGAACGATTCCAACACCTCTCGACAAGCAGCCAATCCTTGATAGAGATCGAACCCGCCCGTCGTCCTGGCCGAGCCTTTCGCTATACCCTGCTCATTGATAGCCATGACAATGGCCGGGCATTGAAACCGATCGACCAGGCGTGCCGCGACGATACCAACCACCCCAAGATGCCAGTGCCGGGAAGCCAATACGAGCACGCGCGGTAAAGCGGAATCTTTAAGCGAAGCCAGTGCCTCCGTCATGATATCCATCTCGATACGCTGCCGCTCATGATTCAGTTGTTCAAGCCTGTCTGCCAATTGCTGCGCTTCGGACGGAATTTCGGTCGTTAATAACCTCACACCCAGCATAGCATCGTCCAATCGCCCCGCAGCATTGATGCGCGGCGCCAGTTTGAAGGCAATTGTCTCCGCCGTACAGTCGCGCGTCACGCCAGCCGCCTGCTTGAGTGCGCGAATGCCACAGCGGGCGCCACGCGACAACTGATGCAAGCCTTCGCGCACAAAGCTTCGATTCTCATCCTGCAAGGGTACAACATCCGCGACCGTGGCCAATGCCACGAGATCGAGCAGCGACTCCAACGGCACACCAGCGACCCCGTACCGTACCTGGTACGCCTGCGCCACTTTGTAGGCCAGCGCCGCAGAACAAAGACCACGGAAAGGATAAAGGGTATCGGTTCGATGGGGGTTGAGCACCGCCACAGCCTGTGGCATCACCTCGTCGCTCTGGTGATGGTCCGTCACTACCACATCCATACCCAGCTGGGCCGCCAACTCAATTTCTTTGTGCGAAGTTGTCCCGCAATCAGATGTCACCAGGAGGGAGATGCCTTCGTCATGTAATCGCTGAACTGCGCCGAGATTAAGTCCATAGCCTTCGCGGAGACGATGTGGAACATAGGCGCGAACCTTTGCTCCCAAACCTCCAAAGAAGGACAGATATAGACTGGTCGCAGTAATCCCGTCGACGTCATAGTCGCCGTAGAAACAAATCGGCTCGTGAGTATTCACAGCCCGATGCAGTCGCTCAATGGCCTGTTCCATATCGGGAACCAAAAACGGGTCATGCGGCGACTGTAGCGACATCAACCGCGTCGCTTCATGTGGCGTAGTCACACCACGAGCGAGAAACAGTGATGCGGCGGCAGGTGAAATCAATAGGGCCTGGGCCAATGAAGCCCGCTGGGACATATTGATGTCTCGGAAGACCCAGAGCTTGGACTTCATAAGGCCTCTTCAAGGGTCCTGAGTCTCAAGAGAAGCTA
Source organism: Nitrospirota bacterium (assembly GCA_016219645.1). Classification (NCBI taxonomy): domain Bacteria; kingdom Pseudomonadati; phylum Nitrospirota; species Nitrospirota bacterium. The sequence goes on along the minus strand of JACRLR010000030.1, from coordinate 14,678 downwards.
ACTATCTGACAATTAAGGGGATACTAGCCGCTCAGTGCTGCGTTGTCAAACCGGAGAAATCGAATGGCATGCTGAACAGGGACAGAGGCGCTCCCTGAGCACCGGAGTAGTATGAGGAGGAAGGAACAGGAGAGGATAGGCCACAGGGCAGCCGTGGCTATTCCCCCCCTTTTTGGACATAGTTTTTGACGAATTCTTCTGCGTTGGTTTCAAGCACATCGTCGATTTCATCGACCAGCTTATCGATGTCTTCCTTCAATTTCTTACCGGCTTCGACGACCTTCGGATTGGCCTTGACCTCTTCCTTCCCCTGCGGCTCTCTCCTGGGTTCCTGCTTACGCTCCTGTTTCTCCATCCGAGCACCTCCCGTGAATCTGGGGAACTCTCGTGGATCAGCCACCAGCATGATCCCGTACGAACACCTTACCTCACGATTCTTTCAGCCGTCAAGCCGAGCCTGGAAACGGGAAGCGAGGCAGGAGCGTGACAAGCGAGATGTGCGGGACAGGCGCGACACGAAATTCGAGATTCAGGATCCGCAGTTCCGACAACCTCGAAGTCTCTTCCGTCTAGCTCGTCCCGCTTTTCTCGCACGTCCAGCGCGTCTCGCTATTTCACAATCAGCGACACAATGAGTAAGGCCACAATGTTGATGACCTTGATCATCGGATTAATCGCCGGACCAGCCGTATCTTTGTAGGGATCGCCGACCGTGTCGCCAGTCACTGCTGCCTTGTGGGTATCCGTCCCCTTCTTGCCCTGCTCTTCAATAAACTTCTTGGCGTTGTCCCATGCACCGCCGCCGCTCGTCATGGAGATGGCGACGAACAGCCCTGTAACAATGCTGCCGACAAGCATGCCGCCTAACGCCTGCGGTCCCAGGATCACACCGACAATAATCGGCGAAATGACAGGAATTAACCCCGGCACCATCATCTTCTTGATCGCCGCCTGCGTCACGATATCCACACAAGTCCCGTATTCCGGCTTGCCGGTTCCCTCCATGATCCCTTTGATCGTCCGAAATTGCCTGCGCACCTCTTCCACCACCATACCGGCTGCTTCTCCTACCGCTTTCATACAGAGAGCACCGAAGATAAAGGGCAGCATCCCGCCCAAAAAGAGGCCGACCAGGACGGAAGGGTTGGAGAGGTCGAACGTGCTTGCCCCGCTGCCCTTCGCCACCTCACGAGCATATTCAGCGAACAGTACGACGGCCGCAAGACCGGCGGAGCCGATCGCATAGCCTTTGGTCACAGCTTTTGTCGTGTTCCCGACCGCATCCAATGGATCAGTGATGTCCCGAACCTCCTTGCCGAGATGAGCCATCTCCGCAATACCACCGGCATTGTCTGTTATCGGGCCAAACGCATCAATCGCCACCACAATACCGGCCATCGACAACATCGACACTGCCGCAATGGCCACTCCATATAAGCCGCCCGATGCCGCACCACCGCAGATCCAGTAACTCGAAAGAATCGCCGCCCCGATCACCACCACTGGCCAGGCTGTTGCCTCCATCCCGACGGCTAATCCGGCAATGATGTTCGTCGCATGACCTGTTTCACTGGCCTTTGCAATGGACTTCACGGGATTATAGCTTTTGGAGGTGTAGTAATCGGTGATAAAGACGAGCGCCAGGGTCACGGCCAAGCCGATCAAGGCTGCGATAAAGTAGCTCACCCCGCTCACGCCGCCCACACCATCCATAATGGTGCTCGTCACAGGATAGAACGCCACTGCGGCAATACCGCCCGCCACAAACAAACCTTTATAGAGCGCCGTCATGATCTCGCCGCCCTCACTCACCTTCACGAAGAAAATACCGATAATCGTCGCGAAAATCGTGACGCCCCCGAGCGCGAGCGGATACAGAATCGGAGCACTGACTCCCTTGAAGAGCGTGAACGCCAAGACCATCGCTGCCACTGTCGTCACTGCGTAGGTCTCAAAGAGGTCCGCCGCCATACCGGCACAGTCGCCGACATTGTCGCCCACGTTGTCTGCAATGACGGCCGGATTCCGAGGGTCGTCTTCCGGAATTCCTGCTTCGACTTTCCCGACGAGATCTGCGCCGACATCCGCCGCTTTCGTATAGATGCCACCGCCTACACGGGCAAATACCGAAATCAAACTGCCGCCGAACCCAAGGCTCAGCAATGCATGGATCGCATGTTCCTGCCCCGCAAACTGCGCAGCCAACGCATAGAAAGTGGTGATGGCCAGCAAGCCCAATCCGATCAACAAGAGTCCCGTCACCGCACCGCCGCGGAATGCCACGGTCAGCGCCGAATTCATTCCCTGATGGGCGGCCTGAGCTGTTCGGACATTCGCCCGCACTGCGATGACCATGCCGACATACCCAGCTACCGACGATGCGCCTGCGCCGATCAAAAATCCGATCGCAGTCAATAAGCCGAACTTGTCGGAGACAGCCCCTGCCCCCCACAAGATGGCAAATAGCACTGCGGCAACGATACCGACGGTCTTGTATTGCCGGTTTAAATAGGCACTCGCGCCTTCTTGGATGGCTTTTGCAATATCCTGCATCTTCTGGTTTCCGGCGTCGAGCTTGAATACCCACATGGCCAAATACAGGCCGTATGCGATGCCGGTCACCGCTGCTATTAAGGCAAACGTAATTATCACGGAATCACTCACAATACAGTCCTCCCGTTATCAAGATAGCGATAAGGCCCCTTACCCCCGGTCTTTCGTGTCTGCCTGCAGCCTCGCAGGTCATCCCGCACCCAGACAGGCGGTGTGCTGGGGAACCTGACTATCATGCAAAAGCGCTGATCTCAGCTCCTCGCAAAATAGCCAACCCGTAATGTATGTCACACAACTCCCTGAGGCTTCAACCCATCCAAAGTATATGAGCCAGAAGGACGAAACGCGAGGTACTGCGGATTCGATCCGTGCAGCTAACTACCTGAAAAGGTGGGCCATTCTATACAGGTGGGAGAAGAGGATCAAGCTAAAAGAAGAGAATGCAGTGCAGCTGCTTGCTCAATCAACGCTGCCCACTGAATCGAGAGGCGTCTAGCATCACAACCTTTGCCTCATCTTTGCCGGCACAGTCGCAATTGCTTCTGCCCATCAGTCTTTGATCACACCGGGGTAGACCTCTTTCATGCATACCTGGCAGATGCCATGACTAAATTCAGCTTCTGAATGGGTTTGGATATATTCCTCTAGATATTGCCAATCCCCGTTGTCTGTTCGCACCCGCTTGCAATTGGCACAGATTGGGATCAACCCATGCAGCACCTTGACTTCCCGCAGGACCTGTTCGAGTTCTTGTGTCCGCATCAGCAATTCCTGTTCTCTCGCCTTCCGGGTGTCTCGTTCTTTTTTCAAGGTCAGGGCTGAAGCCACACGGGCAACGAGTTCCGCTGGATTGACCGGTTTGCGGATATAATCCATCGCACCTGCAGCAAAAGCTGCAAGGAGCGCCTGTTCATCGGTCTTCACCGTGATGACGATGATGGGGATGTCCCGGAGCCATTCGATTGCTTTAATACGTCGGCAGGCTTCAAGTCCATCCACCCCAGGAAGCATGATATCCATAAGGATGAGGTCGATCTCTCCCTTCCTCTGTCCAGCACCATCTTGACTCAACATCCCCAACACAGCCTCCGCGGAATCGGCCATCATCAGTGCCTCATAACCGGCCGCGCGAAGCCTGGTTGACAGGAGAGTCTGCTCATCTCGCGAATCATCAACAATTACAATGGCCACGATTCTTGTCTCCGGTTGCAGAAGGATACGGCTATGGAGCGCCCTTGAGCCCGTCGCAAAAACTTATACCCCGACTCATTTTGATCTATAGCGAGTACCGATATTACGCTGAGTGGTGTCCCAAGTTCCATACGAAGTTATTGCACCTGGCTCATCTAAGTTTTAGAGCCGAAAGGTTTACGGCGGTGGCCGACTTTGTTATAGTGCGCGGCGGAGGAAACAGTCGTGGGCGTCGCGCCGGATTATATTTTGGTGGAGGGACAGACGTTCAGCAAAGCCAGGCTGTCGCTCGACAACCACGTCTACAAAAACTGCGCGATCGATGACTGTGATATCTATTTCAGCGGTGGCCAATACGAGCTACTCGACACCCACATTACCAATTCCCGCCTCATCCTCAACCACCCGGCCAAGGGTATGTACAACGCCGTTCAGATATTTAAGATGAAGTCGCCTGGCTCCAGCGTGATCTTCGAGTGAAGCGTATCTCGTGAAGCGTCGTTCGCTCTGAACAGAAATTAGCCTTGCTCCAATCCGATCGCGCTTCACGCTTCACGAGCGACGAACGACGTTACTTCGTAACCGGGATATTCTCGACGTACTTGATGATCTCGATCGGCTGAAAGACCGGGTCCATCGATCCTCTCGCAGATTCGACTTCTACTCGCTGGATAAATGAGGCAGGACCTGTGAGAGGCGCATAGTTGAGGGTCACCTCGACATCGAACGTCCTGGTATCTTTCGGCGTGGGAAATATAAATGTCTCGACACGCATTTCTTCCGCCTTCAAGACCGTGTCTTCAAGGACCTTGACCGCCTCAAAATCGAAACTTGTCTTCTGGCCCTTGGCGTCCTGATAGACCCGGCCATAGACCCGCTTCTCCGTAAAGACGGTCTTCAGATTTTTCCCCTTGATATCCAGATCCAACAACAGAGACGCCCAGGCCGGATGGGTGGCCGGCAGATTGTGCGGAACGAGGCTTTGCACCTTCACCGTGACGGTGGTCTTCTCACCGTCGATTTTCGTCTGAACATCAAGCCTGGCCGCTTCCTGGCGAAGTTTGCCGATACGACCGGGGAACGTATGGTTTGCGACTTTCCGCTTTTTCTCCCCGTTTGCTGACTCGCCAATCTGCTCCGGCATGTGGCAAGTCTGGCATTCTTTGCCTGACTTGCCCGCCTTATTCTGATCCCAATAGCCCAGAAGATCATTGGTCTTGCCTAAGTTGGCAGCCGAGGGGACGGACTGGTGGCAATTGAGGCAGAGGTCTGACCCTTGAAACAGCGCCAGCTCCATCGATTGATGCGCAAGGTTCTGCGCGAAATCCTTATATGGACCATAGACCCTCTTGTTCTCAATATCATACTTGGGCTCCGGCGGATGTTTGGTTCGATCGACCTGTTTAATCAAGTGACATTGCGCGCAGCCCACCCCATCCAGCAATGGGTCGCCAGACTTGGCCTCATCGATAAAATGCTGAACCTGCTCCGGGAACTCACGCACGTGCGGAGCATGGCAGCGAAAGCATTGAGCTTTGTCTTTTCCTGCCGGAGAGGTCAAGAACGCGTCGAGGGAAGCGCGAAACGCCGGGGAATGGATCGAACGAGCGAGCGGAGAGGTTTCCCACTCTTCAAACACACGCTCATGACAACGTTTACACTTGTTGGAACTCGGAAAGGTCTTTTCGAGGCTGTTTTGAGGTTTGGCCGCTTCTTGCGCGAAGAGGCTGCTCCCGAACCAAGGCGAGAGGAATAACGCCACCACAACGGCCACCGCACTGATTGATATCTGCATACGGATCGAGTGTCGCACCATCATGCTGTCCTTCTGCTTCAACTTCTTAGATAGTACCGATATCAAACTCGACCCAGGATGCTCAAAAAATCCAGACTTCTCACCCGCCCAACCCCGGCGCGCCAAGACGCGCCGTTCCGCGGGCAAGGCCGCAGGCGAATCGAAACCGGAAGCGTACCCTCAGGGGCGCACGGTGCGACGAATAAGGAGCACCACGTTTGTGCGCGCCGCCGAGTGGTGAGGCGGCCGGGTCCCCGTTGAGGATTTTGATGAGCCGAGAACGCCACTGGTGGCCTTTTTCAGCATCCTGCTAAAGAGTTTTGGCCCGGTACGTTAGAAGACGCGGCTGCGTATACTCATCCAAAATCTTCTTCGCGCTCTCCCGCTCTTTCTCCGTCGCCAACGTTGCAAGATATTTCTCCTTGAGCGCCGGTTCTGGCGTGGGAATCAACGCATAGCTCAACACCGCTTCAATCGATGTCGCAGTCGCGTCAGATGGAATCGCAAGGAAGAAGGGAACCTTTCGCGTATAGCCCCCCTTGATAAAGGGATCGGGAATTGGGCCACGGAGAATCTTGTCATAGGGCAAGCCAAACTGCCTCGTCTCTTCCTTCAGCACTTTGCCCTGCGCATCCTTGACAGTCATGACTAGAAAAAACTGCTTGAGCACAGGGTCGCCATCAGGGAAGCTGTGAGGGAGGCTGCCTATTTTCACCAGCGCTGTGCCCTCCACAGACGAGGCAGACTTGGTGGTTTCAAGATCCACGCGGGGCATCCATTCAGCCTGTAGGTTTCGATTCTTGAGGATGGTACCGGACACGACGACGCCCCGGAACCAGTGGCGACCAATTGCTCGCGTCATGGCACCGCGCTTTGAGGTAGAACTGCCGGTTGAGGGCTCCATATGGCAGTCTTGGCACACGGTCCCCTGCAAGATCTCGCCTGGCAGATCCTTCTGCGTGACATCCTTAACCTTGTCGAAGTGGCACGATGCGCAATAGTTCGCGCCACGGAACAGCACGGATTGCATCGCAGGGTGGACAAGATTATCCTCAGGGTCTGCATAGGGGCCATAGAGCATTTTGCCTGGCTCGATCTTGAACGAGGGCGGAGAGTTTGATGTTTGCTCAACCTGCTTGATCAGATGGCAGGAGGCGCAACCGATACCTTCCACTTTCGGTGTGCCAGCCAGGACCTGAGCCACGATCTTGTCGGTATGCTGAGGAAAGATGGTTGTTGATGGCGCATGGCACGAGAGACAGCGACCACGCTCGTCGCTTGTCGGGTTGGTCTGGAGCCAAACACCCAGTACCGTCCGGAAGACCGGAGACTCCAGCGATGTCCCATGCAACAGCGAAGCATCAACCCGGCCAAAAGTTTTGAGATCCGGCGTCTGCTCGCGCGCACCTTTCCACTCTTCATAGTGTCGATCATGGCACTGCTTACAATTTTCCGACCGAATAAAGACTTCTTCGATTTCCTCCATCCAATCACCCGGAGGCTGAACCGCTGTCTTCTCTGCAGCGGCCTGGCCGAAGGTCAGGCTGATGGAGGCCACAACGAACGTGAGGGCCAAGCCGGCGATTCGTGGTACACACCATCTGTGTCGTAACATCATTAGTCCCGCTTGCATCCAACGAAATGAAAATTTACCCCCCACCCAACCGGATCGCCTGCATCAGCGGGCTCATAGGTGCCGACGGTGAAGTTACAAGCTTTCATCCCTCGCTGAATCGCTTTCCCAAAATCGATCATGTTCCTGATCTCGATCTTGTCGATTTCCTTGATGATAGATCGGACCTTGATTCCGGCATAGTCTGCGCGCGAACTCCCGATCACTTCGAAGACCGCAACACCTTGCGCCCGTTCGAGTTTCAATTCTTTTTTGATGTCCTCATCCACATCTCCGACGATCACTCCGAATTCTTCACCCAATCGCGCGGCTTCATCCACAGTCATCTGGTCTGAATTTGCCGCGCATGGCGTCACTGCCGCAAGACCGCCGAGGGCTCCTACGCACAGGCTGCCACACAAGACAAAGGCCCTTCCACTCCGAAGGGCCTTTGTATGAACACTGACTGAGCTGATCCGAGCCTCCTCCAACGTTCACGCCTCTCATCCGTCAGCAGAGCAATCTCGCAAGATGCTCAAAATGGCGACTTCTCACCCGCCCAACCCTGGCGCGCCAAGACGCGCCTTGTCCCAAGCAAGGCCGCAGACGAACCATCACATTATAAAGGGTGGCTGGGATGATCCCAACTGCGCGCGTCCAACGAGGGCTTTCTGAAGCCGCGCGTTGCGCGAGCACGGGGATCGTCCCAGCTACCTCGCCCCCATTTTCAGCATCTTGCTAGAGTTTTCAGACTGGGTCGATGATAAGCTGGAACCAAGGCGCAACAGCCTTCTGTCCGTTCCGTTCCTTATTCTCACCATTCCATACGGCAAACGATATGGTCTGCACGCGGCCTGGGATCAGTTTTGCTTCGTTCTCCTGCTCTTCACTCACCAAGGGGCGGCGCATGACGACACGCCACACCCCGTCTTTCCACACAGCATTCCCCTGGACACGACCCTGTTTCTCTTTGGTCGTCAGAGTACTAAAGCCTCCGCCGATAAGGTCCTCGACCGAAGAGGCCCGTCGTGGAATGACTTCAAACGTCCGTACACCTTCTCGAGCTTTCTCGGATGTCTTGGCGGCCCGGCGATCAATATCGCTCTGCCAATCGGCCTTCCAGTGCCAAATATTGATGTAGTGATCGAGTTGGCCCATGCAGAAGAATGCGGGCGCATCGCCAAGCGGCAGCCCTATCGCCACGCCGTCGCGAAAGGTTCCGGGTGTCAGACGGTCATTTTTCGTGTTGTCTTGCCATTCGAGCAAAAACGCGATTTCCGTACCATTGTGGAACGACCGAACCGTTAATGCTCTGACCGTCGGCTCAGGCCAAACAGGCCTGGTGATTACTTGACCACTCAATGGAATGGTCATCGGTGATACCTTGGACCAGGCGCCATCCTCTGGCCCAAGCGGCAACTCCCCCTCGATAAGGCGCGCGCGGATAATCATCCCCTCTGAACTCACGAGAGGAACTCCAAAGCCCACTAAGACGCCAGCCATGACCAGAATGGAAAGAAACATGAGAAGCAGCGGGCGGGAAGAAGTCTTCGTCTTCGTACGCACTATGTCAGGCCCTCGAGTGACAGGGAGGAGTACACCTTCATCCCTTCAGAATACCCCAAGGTTGAGGAAAACCGTTCGACCGCCCTAGTCGGCCTACCAGAGCTTAACCCGGCGAATTTTGTTTTCTCCCCGCTCGCATATGTAGAGATACCCCTGAGAGTCCAGTGCGAGGCCGACTGGAGAATTGACGACAGCCTCCACTCCAAGAAGTCCATCTCCATGTTTCACGGTCCCTGCCGATTCCTTCGCTACGAAGCGTGCGGCGCCACAGCCACCCATATTCTTGTCTTCGTAGCCGCTGTCTCCATTGCCTGCCACCGTCGTGATGAGTCCGGTCGACGCATCAACTTTACGCACCCTGTGGTTCATCGTGTCGGAGATATAGAGATTATCATGCTGATCGACCACCACAGCTTCCGGAGCATGGAGCATGGCTCTGGTCGCCGGCTTGTCATCCCCGTCATAGCCGTACCGGCACACGCCTGCTACTGTGGAGATAACACCGGTACGATGATCGATGCTGCGTACTCGGTTACTGCCCTTGTCGACAAAAATAATATCGCCCTTCCCATTCAGCGTGAGCCCGACGACATCATAGAGACGAGCTTCGAGTGCATGTTTTCCATCGTCAAGATACATGGACATGTCCAGTCCATCTGAACAGACCGGCATGAGCCAGCCCTGGTCATCGCTGAAATCAATGCCGATGGCATCCCCTGAGAGCACGACCAAATTACGCGCGACGAGGGGTTGCTCACGGGCCTCGTCTTCTGACGTCCAGGTTCCGGCCACAGTCGTCACCATGCCGGTTCTGGGATCATATCGTCGGATTCTGTGCGCCTGGGTGTCGGCGATGTACATGACATCGTCGGGAGCAAACGCGATAGCGGCAGGCCAGGTGAGATTGATTTCAAGGCCCGGGCCATCTCCGTTGAACCCATGCTGCCCGGTTCCGATGATCGTGGTGACGATACCGGTCTTGTGGTCTACTTTTCGGATACGGTTGCTACCTGAATCGCAGATAAAGAGGTCGTTATTGGAATCAAACGCGACGTCGAGCGGTAAATAGAGCCCGGCTTCCCCACAGGGGCCTTCGTCTCCGCTATAGCAGGTTTCACCGATACCGGCGAAATTGTGGAGCGTTCCTTCCAGGAGGTTGACGCGCCGGATACGATCGGAACCGGACTCGGCAAAGTAGAGCCACCTCTCGTCCTTATCAAGTGCGGCATGATGGGGAAGAGGAATCCCGGACTTGACCGCCCGTTTCCCATCACCGGTGCTCCTAGCCTTACCATTTCCAGCAAAGGTTTCGATATAGCCAGTCGCGAGCTGCAGGTCGGTTTCCATCAGTCTGTGGCCCAATCCCGGCTCGTTAGCCGCGTGAAGCTGATTGAACCGGCGCCGCCTGCTGTTCCACAGGACCCGGTCCTTGCGCTGAGGCTGTCGAAGCTGATTGCTGTGGAACGGCTGCCATCTGCTGCTGAGCCCCTTGGGCTTCGGCTTCAATGGCATCCGCTTCATGGACGGACTTCTTAAAGCCCTTGATCGCCTTACCGACTCCTTCCCCCAGCTGCGGCAACTTCCCCGCACCGAAAATAAGAAGCACGATGGCAAGGATCAGGATCAACTCTGTAAAACCAAGACTTCCAAACATGGTATGTCCCTCCCTACGAGTGGGGTGATCAGGATGCGCTGCTTTCCTTAGCCCGTTTGGAGAACCGTTCCTTCAACCGCTTCCTGGCCTGTTCGGCCTGTTCGAACATCTTCGCCTTATCGTACACACTAATTAAGTTGTAATAGGCGAGCGGTTCCTCGGGATTCTGTTCGACGGCTTCTTCCATGACCTTGATGGCGAGATCCGTCTTCTTGTGATTGAGTGCCAACTCCATCAGCTTGAAACTACCCTCGAGATGTTTGGGGTCCAGTTCGAGGCTGCGAAGATAGCACTGGATGGCCAGGTCGATCGTGTTGTAATCGGTCACCTCTGGATTATCGAGTTCCACGTACACCCCTGCAAGATTATACCAAGTCATGGGATCGTCCGGCGTAATCTCCACCAGGCGCTCGTAATACTCCTTGGCTTCCATGAACTTTTTCTTGTCGGCATAAACCCGTCCAAGATTGAAGAGGGCCAGGACATCGTGGGGAAACACTTCGAGCGCACGCTTAAACTCGGCCTCTGCTTCGTCCGTCATGGCCTTCGTCGCGTAGATCGTCCCCAAATTCGAATAGTACATTGCAAGGGATCGATTCATTTCTGTTCGGAGGCCCTCCGCCATTTCGATCGATTTCTTGACTTCTACGAGTGCGTCATCCATCCGGCCTTTGCTGAAATACAGTTCGCCCAGCCGGCAGCGGGCCTGGAAATCATCGGGCTCGGCGGCCAAAAGCTTCTCAATCTCGGTGATTTCTTCGTCGGGGCTCAACGGCTGATCGCCGGGATCGACGACGGTATGGCTTTGCTCGGTGGGAGAAACAGTCGGTTCAGTCATGTGATTCCCAATCCTCAAAAGGTCTGTTAAATATGCTCTCCTACCAATGAATCCGGTCGGCCTGCCATGGATGCATCAGCCGCCGGTGCGGAATCCGTCGCATCACGACGATACCGGTCCATCGTCAACAGCATGGCACCGAGCACGACCATGAGCGTCAAATTCGAGTATAGGAGCGCATAGCCTGCAATAAACATCAATCCGAGCCCGTACCCGGCGAGTCGCCCCATGGTGAGCAACTTAATGACCGTGTAGGACCAGCACAACAAGCCTGTCATGTAGATCGCAAATGGAAGGAAAAACGTGTAGCCCATACCGAATTGAAAAATCCACCCGATGCCGTCTGCCGCCTTACGAATGTTTTCAGCCATCCCGGCATCATACCGATGGAGCAGATAGTCCAAAAACAACATCAGCGTAAACGTGGATACGGAGATCGCCCAAAACCAGATAGCGCGCCGGCGTTGCCGCTGATTCCGCGTCCGAAACGAGACACCGCGTCCATAGGCCCACATCACAAAGATGCTGGACAAGACCAACAGCGCTTCACCCCCGCGATGGGCCTCATAGACGAGTGGCGGGGCCGCGACGGTTCCGATAAAGCTATAGATGGTGGAGACAATCTGGTAATACAACCAGCCTCCGATTCCGAGGAGATAGGTGATACCCATGGCGCGATGCGACCATTCGGTGTGGGCCGAGAGGTATTCCACCATCAGGCAGACGAGCACCACTAAAGCCACAAAATTGTAGATTGCGGACCCAAGAAACGCAGGCGGAATCAACAAGAAACCCACCGTGAGAAGTAAGAGAAGCGCCACGCAGGGAATGACAATCAGGTTCAACCCCGTAAAACCACGACTGGCTAGGCGATTGATCCCTGCTACACCCAGAGCAAGAAAGAGCAGAATCGCGACGACATTCAGCAACCACTGCCCGATCTGCGTCAGTGCCGTGAAGGTCGGGACAATCCACCCATGCTCCTGCGCCAACTTGCTGAGATGCATGCCCAAGCGAGACACAAGCCGATACAGGATCAATTCCGAGAAGGAAACAATCAGGACAAGCTTGACCGTGTACTGAAACAGAAGGGATTGATCGCTGAGCTTCCCCGTCATCCGGTCAATGGTCTGGCTCGTGGCAATCATGTTGCTCATCCGTGAGGAGGAAACCGGAACCGGTGCTGATCGCAGAATAGGATCAAGGTTCTGCAACACACGCTCATCACGACCCCGCCGGCTGCGGCACGCCCACTTCCTGGGCCTTCGCTCGTGCAATGTACAAGAGGCCATCCGCCATCGAGTAATTGAACGGGAGCTCGCAGACAACTTCGCTGATCTTTTCGTAGACTTGTTGGTACAGGCGCTCCGCTTCGTCCGGTGTCATGCCCTCCGACACTTCGTAGAAAAAACCCAGGCTCAAATCCTCTGCTGATGGACGCATAATGCGCCTGATTCCGTAGCTGCCCGGATCGCTCATAATCGGGGCCTCTTTTTCCAAATCGAAGAGGCAGGGCTGGCAAGAAAACCCATACGATCTGTGAAGCCGCTGGTTCTCCACGATAAAATTCATTGTCTCAAGGGCTTCTTCTTCCTTCTCAGTCGGAAACCCCACAATGATATAACAATGCACGGCGATCCCCAGATCGACACAATCATCGGCAATACGACGAACCCACTCCTGCTTGATCCCCTTCTGCATCACGTCCATCACACGCTGATTGAAGGACTCCAGTCCGAACACGATCTTCAGGCAGCCGGCATCGCGCATCAACGCCAGGAGTTCACGGGTGAGATGCTTCTCGAAGCGCATCTCACAGGTCCATTTGATGTCCAATTTCTTGTCAAGAATCTGCTGGCATAATCGTTTGGTCGGTGATAAGGCGAAGCATTCGTCCGTGAAGAAGAATCGCTGTGCCCCGTATCGCTGCTTAAGCCATTCCAATTCCTCGATGGTCCGTCCCGGCTCTTTCTGCCTGAAGTTTTGGTGGTCCAGAGTAAGAGCACAAAACGCACAATCCTTGTAATAGCACCCCCGTGAAAACTGCACAGGCAACACCGGCTCCGGAGCCAGATAAAGACCGAGCGGAAAACCGTCGTAGTTGGGAGCCGGCAACTGGTTGATATTTTCAGAATAAAACGGCTGGTTGACCGTAATCTTCCCGTTCTGGCGATAAATCAGGTTCGGGACTTTGCCGAAATCTTGCTTCCCGGCCAATTGATTGACGAGCTCGAGCAACGCAGTTTCGCCCTCGAACACGATAATATCGTCGGTCAGATCGAACAGACTCGGGCAACGACGCAGATTATCGACCAATCGGGTGAAGATACTGCCGCCGATGGTGAGATGGATATTGGGGGCGGCCTCCTTGATCAGACGACACAGTGTCAAGCCAGGAATAATCTGAGAGGTTGCTGTAATCGACACTCCGATCATGTCCGGCTGGTCGCCGACGATCGACTGAATGAAGTATTGACGGAAGAGTTGGATATAGGGATTCTGAGATTCATCCCTGATGATCTTCATCAGGTCTTTAGATGCATAGATGGAACAATTGCCGAACTGATTATCAACGACCGTTAGCCGGGTCGGAAAATAGAGAGTGGAGAGCACTTCCAGCCACTTATCAATAAGGAAGAGACTTTCCTTGTAGGATTCAAGGTCGTAAAAGCCTTCTCCCCGGAGGGTCTCCTTGGCCGGTTCAATTCGATCGATGAGGTAGGAAAATCGATCCAGCGACTCCACCACTCTGGCCAAATGTTCGGCACTTCCCGGTCCGGTTTCTCCTGTTCGTTCCCGCTCAAGCGCGCGCTGTTTATCGACCAACTCCTGATACAGCCCTGCCCCATAGGACTGGGTCAGCAACCTATCTAAGAGCTCAATCCCAAGATCTCGCTGAGAAACGTTACTGATACCACCCTGGGCTAAAAACCCCTTCAATGATGGGAGGCTGAGATAGGGCTGTGACGGATGCCACGTTGGAGGAAAGAGCAGTGAAACATTCATGCTAAATCTCCGACCAACCTGGAGAACGAATAGGGGTAGTTCCTCAATATAACAGAAGCTTTTTATACACTCCGCCAACTGTCAAATGCAACTATCGAAGGCCCTCTTAATCAGTAGACCGTAGGTATGCTGCCTGAGAAGATGGATGCAGCACCCATTCGCTGGATATCGCTTCCAGCTACCCTCGGCATGAGACATGGATATGAATTTCAGTGGAGCACTAAACACAGAGGGCAGGGAGCTCGATCGAACTCCCTGCCCTCTATTGCTACGAAGTCTCGCTGAGGATTAGAGCCAGTTGACGCGCTCGGCGGGCCGAATGTAAATCGGCTCCTCCACCTGAATCCGCGCCACTTCCTTGCCCGACTTATTGAACCCCAGCACCGTATCGTTGTACATCTCAAACCGTTTCCCGTGAATCTGGGTCTCAAAGACCTTCGGCCCCGGAATCACATCGTACCGG